>NZ_JBIUWI010000015.1:4373-74823 GCF_044743385.1 Pseudomonas sp. NPDC087639
AGCAGTTCCGTGATCAGACCCGACGCTATCTGGCAGGTGAGCTGAGCGAAGAAGAGTTCCGCCCCCTGCGCCTGCAAAATGGCCTGTACATCCAGCGTTTTGCGCCGATGTTGCGTGTGGCAGTGCCTTACGGCCAGCTGACTTCGCGTCAGACCCGCATGATGGCCAAGATTGCCCGTGACTACGACAAGGGCTACGCCCACATCAGTACGCGGCAGAACGTGCAGTTCAACTGGCCGGCGGTGGAAGACATCCCGGACATCCTCGCTGAACTGGCCACCGTGCAGATGCACGCGATCCAGACCAGTGGCAACTGCCTGCGCAACGTCACTACTGACCAGTTCGCCGGTGTCGCCGCCGACGAGGTGATCGACCCACGCCCATGGTGCGAAATCGTCCGTCAGTGGACTACGTTCCACCCGGAATTCGCTTACCTGCCGCGTAAATTCAAGATCGCCGTCAACGGTTCGACCGCTGACCGTGCAGCCATCGAAGTCCACGACATCGGCCTTGAGCCGGTGCACAACGAAACCGGCGAGCTGGGTTTCCGCGTGCTGGTGGGCGGCGGCCTCGGTCGTACCCCGGTAGTCGGCGCGTTCATCAATGAGTTCCTGCCGTGGCAGGACCTGTTGAGCTACCTCGACGCGATCCTGCGGGTCTACAACCGCTACGGCCGTCGCGACAACAAATACAAGGCGCGGATCAAAATCCTCGTCAAGGCACTGACGCCTGAAGTGTTCGCACAAAAAGTCGATGCGGAAATGGAACACCTGCGCGGTGGCCAGACCACATTGACCGAAGCCGAACTGGATCGCGTCGCCAAGCACTTCGTCGACCCGGACTACAAGGCGCTGGAAAACCAGACTACCCAGTTGGCCGATCTCGATAAAGAACATCCAGGCTTCGCTCGCTGGCGCACCCGCAATACCCTGGCGCACAAGAAGCCGGGTTATGTGGCCGTGACCCTGTCGCTGAAACCGACTGGCGTCGCGCCGGGCGACATCACCGACAAGCAGCTTGACGCCGTCGCCGATCTGGCCGACCGCTACAGCTTCGGCCAACTGCGCACCTCCCATGAGCAGAACATCATTCTGGCCGACGTCGAGCAGAGCCAGTTGTTCACCCTGTGGGGCGAGCTGCGTGAAGGCGGTTTTGCCACGCCGAACATCGGCCTGCTGACCGACATCATCTGCTGCCCGGGCGGTGATTTCTGCTCGCTGGCCAATGCCAAGTCGATCCCGATTGCCGAATCGATCCAGCGTCGTTTCGACGACCTGGACTATCTGTTCGACATCGGCGAACTGGACCTGAATATCTCCGGTTGCATGAACGCCTGCGGTCACCACCACGTCGGCCACATCGGCATCCTCGGGGTGGACAAGAAAGGTGAAGAGTTCTACCAGGTGTCCCTCGGCGGCAGCGCCAGCCGTGACGCGAGTCTGGGCAAGATCCTCGGCCCGTCCTTCGCTCAGGAAGCCATGCCTGACGTCATCTCGAAGCTGATCGACGTGTACGTGGAACAACGTACCGAAGACGAGCGCTTCATCGACACCTATCAGCGTATTGGCATCGACCTCTTCAAGGAACGCGTCTATGCAGCGAATCATTAAGAACAACGAAGTCGTCGACGAAACCTGGCATCTGCTGCCGAAGGATTTCAACATCGACGAGATCAGCAACTGTGACGATCTGATCGTGCCATTGCAGTTGTGGCGCGAACATAGCCGTATGCTCAAGGCCCGCGACGGCGGCCTGGGCGTATGGCTGGACGCCGATGAAGAAGCCGAGGAGATTGGTGACGACGTCGCCGATTTCCAGGTAATCGCGCTGAACTTCCCGGCGTTTACCGACGGCCGCAACTACTCCAACGCGCGTCTGCTGCGTGACCGTTACGGTTTCAAAGGTGAACTGCGGGCGATTGGCGATGTGCTGCGCGACCAACTGTTCTACATGCATCGCTGCGGTTTCGACGCCTTCGCTGTACGTCCGGACAAAGATCCCTATGAAGCCCTCGAAGGTCTCAAGGACTTCTCGGTGACCTATCAGGCCGCCACTGACGAACCGCTGCCGCTGTTCCGTCGCCGCTAAGCCTGCGGTTTACTGGACACAAAAAAACGCCGGTCATTGACCGGCGTTTTTTATGCCTGACTGTTTACCAGAAGCGTTGCTGGGTCAAACGACTCCACCAACTCAACAGCACGCGATCGACCGAACCGCTGGCCGCCATGCCAATGCGTTCCTGCAGGCTTTTGCGTTCGGCGTAATGCAGGTGATAAACCTCGGCCTGTTTGGCTTTCTGTGCGAGGTATTCATCGCTGGTCTTGAGTTCATCGACCAATTGCTTGTCCAGCGCCGCGACGCCGAGCCAGACTTCGCCGGTCGCCACGTCATCGATAGCCAGTTGCGGCCGGTAGCGGGCAACGAAGTTCTTGAACAGTTGATGGGTAATGTCGAGGTCTTCCTGAAATTTCTCGCGACCTTTCTCGGTGTTTTCGCCAAACACCGTCAGGGTGCGCTTGTATTCACCGGCGGTCAGCACCTCGAAATCGATGTCGTGTTTTTTCAGCAAGCGGTTGACGTTGGGCAATTGCGCGACCACGCCAATCGAGCCGAGAATTGCGAACGGCGCGCTGATAATCTTTTCGCCGATACACGCCATCATGTAGCCGCCGCTCGCCGCGACCTTGTCGATGCACACGGTCAGCGGCACGCCGGCTTCGCGGATTCGCGCCAGTTGCGACGAAGCCAGTCCATAGCTGTGCACCATGCCACCGCCGCTTTCCAGACGCAGGACGACTTCGTCCTTTGGTGTGGCGAGGGTCAGCAGCGCAGTGATCTCATGACGCAGACTCTCGGTGGCCGAGGCTTTGATGTCGCCGTCGAAATCCAGCACAAACACCCGTGGTTTAACCTCAGGCTTTTTCTTCTGTTTCTTCTCGCTTTTTTCGGTCTTGGCCTCGCTCTTGCGCAAGGCTTTGAGCTGATCCTTGTCGAGCAGGGTTTGCTCCAGGCGCTCACGCAGGCCTTTATAGAAATCATTGAGCTTGCTGACCTGCAACTGGCCAGCCGACTTGCGCCGCCCCTTGCTGCGCAATGCTGCAAAACTGGCGAGCACCACCAGAATGGCGATCACCAGAGTGACGGTCTTGGCCAGGAAGCTGGCGTATTCGGACAAAAACTCCACAGAGACTCCTTAAAACGATGCGTGGATGTAACACACACGCGGGATGGCTCCAGCATACCCATGCGCTGGCTCGTCGGCCAGCCGTGAAACCTCTGGCAACACGCCTGTAACGGGCATTTCAAACAAGCGTATGTTTTTTCATTGACAGCTCTCCATCATCCTCATAACCTCGCCAAACCTTCAACGTACCGGGATGACGCGGACGTGGGCAGCATCTACTTGATTCGACATGGCCAGGCCTCCTTTGGTGCAGACGACTATGACGTCCTGTCGCCGACCGGTGTGCGCCAGGCAGAAATCCTCGGTCAACACCTCGCCGAACTGGGGATCAGCTTCGATCGCTGCCTCTGCGGTGACCTGCGCCGCCAGCAGCACACGGCTACCAGCGCGCTGGAGCAATTCACCGCAAAAGGCCTGTCGGTGCCAACCCTGGAAACCGATTCCGCGTTCAACGAATTCGATGCCGACGCGGTGATCCGCGCCCTGCTCCCGGCGATGCTCCCGGACGAGCCGGAAGCCCTCGACATCCTGCGCAACGCCGCGCAAAACCGCAGTGAATTCCAGCGCATTTTCGCCCTGATCATCGAGCGCTGGCTGGCTGGCACTTACGACACCCCGGGGCTGGAAAGCTGGCTGGGTTTTGTCGCAAGAGTCCAGGCCGGATTGCACCGGATTCTCGAACAAGCAGAGAAAAACCAGAAAATCGCCGTGTTCACGTCCGGTGGCACCATCACTGCCCTGCTCCACCTCATTACGCAAATGCCTGCCAGACAGGCCTTTGAACTGAACTGGCAAATCGTCAACACCTCGCTCAACCAGCTGAAATTCCGCGGTCGCGAGGTGGCGTTGGCCTCCTTCAACAGTCATGCGCACCTGCAACTGTTGAAGGCTCCGGAACTCATCACTTTCCGCTGAGTCCGGATTACTGTGACCCTTGCTGTAATCAACCAGCTCTTATTACCCTAGAAAGGATCGAACCATGACCTCCGTAGCTGATGCCGTACAAGCAATGAAAGCCAAGTTCAACCCAGCCGCTGCTGCCGGTCTGGATCTGGTCTTCGGTTTCCGCATCGACGAGACCAAAAACTTCTCGCTGATCGTCAAAAACAGCACCTGTGAACTGCAAGAAGGCGAGAACCCGGACGCCCAGGTCACTCTGGTGATGGACGGCGAAACCCTGGAAGGCATCGTCGACGGTTCGACCGACGGCATGCAAGCGTTCATGGGCGGCAAACTGCGCGCTGAAGGCGACATGATGCTGGCAATGAAACTGTCCGAGCTGTTCCCTTCGTAAGACTGCAGTTCAGCTTCAAACAAATCCCGCCCTTATGGCGGGATTTTGCGTTTGAGCGCCAGGGAAATTGGCTGACACAACGTTGATCTCGATCACTGGTGTGCGAGCGGTCACTGATTAATCTTCCGGCTCCATCGAAGGCCAGGGAAGGCTCACCGGGAGCCTGCGGCTGATCCCATTCAAGGAAGAACTTTCATGCGACCACTCAACATCATTCTGCTGTCGTCGGCGTTTAACGGCCTGACCCAACGTGCCTGGCTGGACCTGCGTGAAGCTGGGCATTCGCCCAGTGTCGTGGTGTTTACCGACGAGGCCTCAGTGTGCGAGCAGATCGAACACAGCGGCGCCGATCTGGTGGTCTGCCCGTTCCTCAAAGACCGCGTCCCGCAAGCACTGTGGAGCAATACTGAACGCCCGGTGGTGATCATCCATCCCGGCATCGTTGGCGATCGTGGCGCCAGTGCGCTGGACTGGGCGATTACCAACGAGCTGACACGCTGGGGCGTGACGGCGCTGCAAGCGGTCGAGGAAATGGACGCCGGGCCGGTCTGGGCTACCTGCGAATTCAATCTGCCGCCCGGATTGCGCAAATCCGAGTTGTACAACGGTCGAGTCAGTGATGCGGCCATTCGCTGCATTCGCGAAGTGGTGGAAAAATTCGTTGAAGGCTTCGTGCCAGTGGTGCTGGACTACACCGACCCGACAGTACGCGGGCGTTTGCAGCCGAACATGAAGCAGGTTGATCGCAGCTTCAGTTGGCACGACTGCGCACGCTTCATCAAACGCAGCATAGACGCGGCGGACGGCCAGCCCGGCGTGCTGGCAAGCCTGGCCGGCGGGCAGTATTACCTGTACGACGGGCACCTGGACTCGCGCACTGGCATGCCCGGCGAAATTCTCGCGGTGCATGACGATGCGGTGCTGGTCGCGGCCGGTGATCAGAGTGTGTGGATCGGCTCGCTGCGGCGCAAACCGCAGCCCGGCGAAGAGACCTTCAAGCAACCGGCGCGGCACGTGCTGGCCGGGCAATTGGTCGATGTCCCGACGCTGGACGGGTCGATTGCCAGTCAGCCGTTCAGCGACGAGTCGTATCAGCCGATTCGTTACCGCGAGTCCGGGCATGTCGGCGAGCTCACCTTCGAGTTCTACAACGGCGCCATGAGCACCGAGCAATGCCGGCGCATGGTTGAAGCGTTGCGCTGGGCCAAGTCCCGCGACACTCAGGTGTTGCTGATCAAGGGTGGGCGCGGGAGCTTTTCCAACGGTGTGCATTTGAATGTGATTCAGGCCGCGCAGGATCCGGGCGCTGAAGCCTGGGCGAATATTCAGGCGATCGATGACGTCTGTGAAGAGTTGCTGAGTGCCCGGCAACTGGTGGTCAGCGGGGTGACGGGCAGTGCCGGCG
Organism: Pseudomonas sp. NPDC087639; assembly: GCF_044743385.1. Lineage (NCBI taxonomy): Bacteria > Pseudomonadati > Pseudomonadota > Gammaproteobacteria > Pseudomonadales > Pseudomonadaceae > Pseudomonas > Pseudomonas sp. NPDC087639. Next base: position 10,257 of record NZ_JBIUWI010000015.1, read on the forward strand.
CCGGTGGTGTGATGCTCGCTCTGACTGCCGATGTTGTATTTGCCCGGGCCGATATCGTGCTCAATCCGCATTACAAGAGCATGGGCCTGTATGGCTCGGAATACTGGACGTACAGCCTGCCTCGCGCCGTCGGCCCGGCAATGGCCGAGCAATTGGCTCAAGCGTGTCTGCCGGTGAGTGCCAGCCAGGCGCTGCAACTGGGCATGGTTCAGGAAATCGGCCCGCGTTGCCCTGATGAGTTTTCATTGTGGTTGTTGCAACGGGCCAACAGCGTTTTGAGCGATCCGACTTACGCCGCTGTGCGTGAACGCAAGTCACGGATTGATCAAGTGCTGATCCAGCAATGCCGCGAAAGCGAGTTGCAGGAAATGCAGGAAGACATGCTTTACAACCGCAACGGGTTTGCCGAGAAATGCCGCAATTTTGTTTACAAGCGCAAGGCGTGTGGCACCCCGGCGCGGCTGGTGGAGGATTGGGCGCGGGTGCGTTCGGTCGAGTTGGCCAGTTGAGTCGGTGGTGACCGCTTTCCCCTCACCCTGGCCCTCTCCCGAGGGAGAGGGAACCGAGCCGGTGATATTGGCGATCTAAACCGACCTGAGGGTCTTGCTTTGAATCCATAATCGATTCGATCTTTCAGGTCGATGTGTGACGCAAGACACCTCGGTCAATCCCCTCTCCCTCAGGGAGAGGGTTAGGGTGAGGGGCTTTTGCCTTTACAATGCTCGCCACCTCAAACACCGGCCCGCCCATGGACATCGACCTCGCCCGCACCTTCCTCGAAATCGTCCGCCACGGCAGTCTCGCCGCTGCTGCGCAGAAGTTGTTCGTTACGCAAACGGCGATCACCGCCCGGGTGCAAAAGCTCGAAAGTCAGTTGGGCAGTACCTTGTTTGTACGCAATCGCGCCGGGGCGAAATTGACGCCCAATGGCGAAGCGTTCGTGGTCTACGCCAATCAACTGGTGCAGACCTGGGAAGCCGCCCGCCGCGATTTGCCGCTGCCCGAGGGTTATCACAACGTGCTGCACATCGGCGGTGAAGTCAGCCTGTGCAACCCGTTGATGCTCAGTTGGGCGGCCCAATTGCGCGAGAAAATCCCCGGCCATGCCCTGCGCATGGAAATCCGCGATGGCGAAAACCTGCTGCGCCAACTCGAGCTCGGCGTGCTCGACGCCGCGTTGGTCTATCAACCGGAATACTGGCCGGGATTGCAGGTCGAGCAGGTGCTGGAAGAAAAACTGATTCTGGTGCGTGCGCCGGATCGGCCCGATCCGTACGTTTACATCGACTGGGGGCCGGACTTCCGCCGTCAGCATGATGCCGCTCTGCCGGAAAAAGCCAAAGCAGCGCTGAGTTTCAATCTCGGCCCGCTGGCCCTGCAATACATCCTCGAAAATGGCGGCAGCGGCTACTTCCGTACGCGCGTAGTGCGCACCTATCTGGAAAGCGGCGCACTGGAACCGGTGACCAAAGCCCCTGAATTCGGCTATCCGACCTATCTGGTGTACTCGCGCGATCGCGACTCGGCGACGCTGCAGCAAGCCTTCAATCTGCTGCGCGAAGTGATCCGCACCGATGACGACTGGTCACAACGCTGGAACCCGTTGAGCTGACGCTACCGATTTGCCGCGCAGCATGGCGCATGTGGCCTCAAGGTCTGGGCTGCACAAACGGCGGGATCGGCTAATCTGCCGGGTATAACAACAATACCCACAGGTGAACGCAGTGAGGCAGACCACCGAGGCATTTCGCAGCCGCTATCGCGCGGCGATCCATCCGTTTTACAACCCGTGGCTGCACGGCGTCTTCGTGCTGCTGTTCGGTGTGTTGGCCATCGGTGCGTTCTGGAGCACCGTGCAACAGGTCGGTTGGCTGGAATGGCTGACCGTGCCGCTGACGCTGTTGTTGTTCAACTTTGGCGTGTACATGGTCCATCGCCATCTCGGCCACCATAAAAAAGCTTTCGCAAAAATGTTCTACGCCCGGCATGCGGGCGACCATCACAGCTTCTTCACCCCCGGCCACATGACTTACGACAGCGCCCGGGATTGGCGAGTGATTCTGTTCCCGGCGTGGTTGATCGTGATTCACACGCTGGTCATCACTCTGCCGTTGTGGTGGCTTGTCGCGCAGGTCAACGCCAATGTTGCCGGGTTATTTGGCGGCTGCATGGTCCTGGGTTATCTGGCCTACGAGGTGTTTCACGCTGCTGAACACCTGCCGCCAGACAACCCGCTGACGCGCCTGCCGTGGATTCGCCAGATGCGGCGTTTGCACGAACTGCATCACCGTCGCGAGCGCATGCAGGAGCGCAATTTCAATATCGTCCTGCCACTGATGGACTACCTGTTCGGCACCCTGTACTGGGAGCCGGAAACCTCCCCTTCGAGCTATTCGAGAATGCCCATGACCCGCATGCAGCACACGATCGATATCGCCGGCGACCCGATTGCCGTGCTCGCCTATGCCGCCAGTGTCAGCCACTGGCCCGAGTGGCACCCGTCTTCATTAAAGATCGACGGCGCGCAAGGCCCGTTGCACGCCGGGTCACGGTTTGAAGAAGATATTCATGCCGGCGGACGTGCCGGTCACCTCAGTTGGGAAGTCACCGAGTACCTGCCCGGCCGACGCTGGTGCGCGCGAGCGCAAGGCGATCACGGTTTGTCATTGCTGTTGACCTACGAGTGCTCGGCTGAAGGCAACGGCACACGGTTTGTGCGCACGCTTGATTATCGCTTCGACGGTTTGGGCATGCGCATTGCCAATCAGTTATTGCTCAAACGCCGCATCGAGCGGGAGTCGGCGGCATCGATGCTCGCGTTGCGCGATAGAGCGGCACAGCATCTGGCGTCCGTGAGGGCCAGCGCATGAGGTGGCGGCGGTTTTTATTGCTGCTGATTGTTGTCGTCATCGCGTATCTGCTGCTGATGCCCACCCGGGTGGAACCGGTCGCGTGGAAACCGGCGTCGGCGCCCTCCCTCAGTGAAGGCGTCTATGCCGACAACCAGCGTCTCAAAGCGACCGAACAGGTCGGGCCCAGTGATATCGAAGGCCCGGAAGCGCTGCTACTGGAGAGCGATTTTCTGATCACCGGGCTGCATGACGGGCGGCTGATCCGCACCAGTCTCGACGGCAAGACGCGCAAAGTTCTGGCTGATACCGGCGGAAGACCGTTGGGGCTGGCGCGGCATCCCAACGGGTTGCTGGTGATCGCCGACGGGGTCAAAGGCTTGCTCTCGCTGGATGCTCAAGGCCAGTTGATTCCCTTGACCACCGCTGCCAACGACCTTGAATTTGGTTTCACCGACGACGTAGCGATCGACAAGTCCGGGCATTACGCCTATTTCAGCGATGCCTCCAGTCGCTGGGGTTACGGCCATGACGGCGAGGCAATCATCGAGCACGGCGGCGACGGCCGTCTGCTGCGCTATGACTTCCAGACTGGCAAAACCAGCGTACTGCTGGACAAACTGGAGTTCGCCAACGGTGTAACCCTCGGCCCGGATGACGCCTACGTGCTGGTCAACGAGACCGGCGCCTACCGCATCAGCCGCTTCTGGCTGACCGGGCCGAAGGCTGGCACCCACGACGTGTTCATCGACAATTTGCCGGGGCTGCCGGACAACCTGGCGTTCAATGGCAGCAACCGCTTTTGGGTGGCCCTCTATGCACCGCGCAATGCGTTACTGGATGGCACCGCCGGATATCCGTTCGTACGCAAGATGATCGTGCGGGCGCTGACCGTATTCCCCAAACCGGTGGAAAAGCGCGGATTTGTGTTGGGGCTGGATCTTGAGGGCAAGGTGATTGCCAATTTGCAAGATGCCAGCAGCGGCAATTATTCGCCGATCACCACGGTGCGCGAGTATGGGGATTGGTTGTATTTCGGATCGCTCAAGGCAACGCATATGGCGCGGTTGCCACTGACTGAAGCCCTGAAGTAAGCCTGCTGAATTTGCGCTGGAGTGACTGACGCCATCGCTGGCTTGCCAGCGATGGCGGTCTGTCAATTAGAGGATTTATCGAACTTGTCGGGGTCTTCATCCTCCGGCAGTTCTTCAACCGGCTCTTCAGGGAATGCGGTGGTATGCGCCGGGCTATTAGGCTCGGGATGGGTCGGAACCGGGTCGAATGCGCCCTGCTCTTCACTGGGGAATTTGGGATCGTTCATAAGGCACCTCGCAAAGAGTCGATGATGGAAGACTCTGAACATTCGAGGTGCCGGGCGTGGCCGTCGTTCCAGTCAATCTGCAACCGTAGGTCGGCAGGTTAATCAGGGGTCAGGCTTTCGCCTGTAACTGCTGGACGATCTTGTCTTTGACCTGCAAGCGCTTCTCTTTGAGTTTCTTCAGTGCGTCGTCACTGGGGGCATCCGACTGGGCGGTTTCGGCCTTGACCACTTCGGCATCAGCTTCGGCATACTTGTTGATCAATGAATCCAGTAACGGATCGTTGGAGCGTTTGTGCTGGATCTCTTCCTTTGCAATCTTCAAGTCCTGTAACAGGTCATGGGGAACCGGCATGGAACACCTCCATCAGTTGATCGGGTGGCCAACGCGACCGATTGCGCTGCCCAGTTACCAGAATGGCCTCGGTTGAGCCGTTCTGTCGACCACCTGTCAGACCAGCGGTGGCCGTTCGTCGCCCTGTCGCAAATGCGATAAAACCTTTGTCCGTCGCCCTGCCTCCACTGCATAACGCTCACAACAAACTGCGTGGAGATACACAAATGGACGGATTCAAGCTGCGTCATCTGGTACTGGCTGTCGCTTTGAGCACTGGCATGAGCAGCGCCTTCGCTGCCACCGACAACAACTTCGTCGATAACGCCGCTGCCGGTGGCATTGCTGAAATCGAAACCAGCCGCCTCGCTCTGGAAAAAAGCCAATCAGCGGACATCAAGGCGTTCGCCACCATGATGATTACCGACCATGGCAACGCCAATGATGAACTGGCGACGATTGCCAAGGCCCATGACATCGAGGTGCCGGACACCACCACGCTGGTCAAGCAGGCCAAAGAGAAAATCCTCGACATGCGCGACGAGTCCTTCGACGCGGCCTACGCCAACAATCAGGTGAAGGCTCACGAAGACACCATCGAGTTGTTCAAGAAGCAGGCCAACACCGTGACGGATGACAAGGTCAAAGGCGCGACTGAGCTGAAAGCGTTCGCCCAGAAAATGCTGCCGGCGCTGGAAAAACATCTGGCAGCGGCGAAGGAACTGCAAGCCAAGCATCCGAGCAAATAAATGATCGGCTGCGAATAACGAGGCCGCATCCAATGGATGCGGCCTCGTTATTTGCGACCCTGATTAACCCCCATCCGTGTCTATATCTGCATCCGTCTCCTCACCCGGTTTCGCACGATCCGGCTCAGGCTCGAAACCCGGGCTGAACTCATTGTCGTTGTCGGTGTGCTGGTTCTTCTGATCCACCGCCGGATCAGCACTTTGCGCCTGCTCCGTATCACCCTGGCGTTGTGCAGGTTGCGTCGGCGCCGGTTGCCCCGGCACTTGCGGGTCGATGGCCGGATCATTGCGATTGATCGGCTGCCCCGACTGATTTTGCTGTTGATCGCTCATAAGCACCTCGTTGTTCAAAGCCAGCGCGACTGAAACCAGTCGGGCCTTGAAAGTTCGAAGCCGGCGCCGCGCCAACGTTCAAAACATCGCAATCGCCAGCCGTGCCCATCGACGCGCGCGACTATCGGCTCAAGGCCCGGGCCAGAAACGGCGCTGTCCGGCTCTTTTTACTCGCAGCGACTTTCTGCGGTGTACCCGCCACAACAATCTTGCCGCCCTGATCCCCCGCCCCCGGGCCGATGTCGATCACCCAGTCACTCTGGGCGACCACGCGCATTTCATGCTCGACCACGATCACCGTGTGCCCCGCTGTCACCAGCGTATCGAGCTGTTCCAGCAATCGATCGACATCCCGTGGATGCAGGCCGGTGGTCGGTTCATCCAGCACATACAAGGTCGCGCCGCGCTGGTTGCGCTGCAGTTCGGTGGCCAGTTTGATCCGCTGCGCCTCGCCGCCGGACAGTTCCGTGGCCGGTTGCCCCAGCCGTAGATAACCGAGGCCGATATCACGCAGCACCTCCAGCGAACGACGAATACCCGGCTGTCCGGCAAACACCGTCACCGCTTCATCGACCGTCAATTGCAGCACTTGGGCAATGCTCAAGCCTTCCCAGAGAATCGCCAGGGTCTGCGGGTTGTAACGCGCGCCATGACAGGTCGGGCACGGCGCATACACGCTGGGCATAAACAACAACTCGACGCTGACAAAACCCTCTCCTTCGCAGGTCGGGCAACGGCCCTTGGCGACGTTGAAGGAAAACTGCCCGGCGTCATAACCGGCCGCCTGCGCCTCGGGCGTCGCGGCGAACAGCTTGCGCACGTTGTCGAACAGACCGGTGTAGGTCGCCAGATTGGAGCGTGGCGTGCGGCCGATGGGCTTTTGATCGACCTGCACCAGGCGCTTGATCGACTCCAGCCCGGCGATCACCTGACCGCTGCTGACCTGCGGCGCGTCGTCCTCAAGGCTGAGTTCTTCAGGTTCGGCATCAACGCTCGGCCGCCCCAGTTGCGCGCCGACCAATTCCAGTAAGGCCTGACTGACCAGACTCGACTTGCCGGAACCGGACACGCCGGTCACCGAGGTGAAGCAACCCAAAGGAAATTCGGCGCTGAGATGACTCAGGTTATTGCGGCTGATGCCATCGAGTTTCAGCCAGCCCGATGGCTTGCGCGCCGCTCGTGTCGGACGCTGCTGCTCAGCGAACAGATAAGCGCGGGTCTGCGATTGCTCGATGTCGGCCAGACCCGCTGGCGGGCCGCTGTACAGGATCTGCCCACCCTTCTCACCCGCCGCCGGGCCAACGTCGATCAACCAGTCGGCGCCGCGCATGGTTTCCAGATCATGCTCGACCACAAACAGCGTGTTGCCGTCGGCCTTCAAACGCTGCAAGGCTTCGAACAGCGCCTCGCCATCAGCGGGATGCAGCCCGGCGGACGGTTCGTCGAGCACGTAGATCACGCCAAACAACTGCGAACCCAATTGTGTGGCCAGGCGCAAACGCTGCAATTCACCGGACGACAAGGTCGGCGTGCTGCGCTCCAGCGCCAGATAACCCAGCCCCAGATCAGTCAGTGTGCTGACCCGCTCCAGCAGATCTTCGGCAATGCGCTGCGCCGCCAGCCGCTTTTCCAGCGACAGGTTCGGCGTGTGGCGCACATCCGGCGCGCCGGCATGGCCGCTCGCACCGTGGACGACGCGTTGCTGGCGCGCTTCGCGGGTCTGCGCATGGCTCAAGGTTTCGCCGCTTTCTTCGGCGTGTTCCAGGTAACTGGCCGCCGCCACCGGTTTCAATACTTCGGCGACTTGCAGCAACGGCATCTGAGACAGTTCACCGATGTCGTAGCCGGCAAACGTCACTGACAACGCTTCGCGCTTCAGGCGTTTGCCATCGCACAGCGGACAAGGACTGCCAAGCATGTACCGCGAAACGCGCTTCTTCATCAGCGCACTTTGCGAGTGGGTGAAGGTGTGCAGGATGTAGCGACGGGCACCGGTGAACGTGCCCTGATAACTCGGCTCCATTTTGCGCTTGAGGGCGACGCGGGTTTCTTCTGGCGTCAGCCCGGCATACACCGGCACGGTCGGGGTTTCTTCGGTAAAGAGAATCCAGTCGCGTTGCTTTTTCGGCAGTTTGCGCCACGGGATATCGACATCAATGCCCATGGTCACGAGGATGTCGCGCAGGTTCTGCCCCTGCCAGGCCAACGGCCAGGAAGCGACGGCCCGTTGGCGGATGGTCAGGTCTGGATCAGGCACCATCAGTGCTTCGGTGACTTCATACACCCGGCCCAGCCCATGACACTCCGGACAGGCGCCCTGCGGGGTGTTCGGTGAAAAGTCCTCGGCGTACAACATCGCCTGACCCGGCGCATAACTGCCGGCGCGGGAATAAAGCATGCGGATCAGGCTCGACAACGTGGTCACGCTGCCCACCGACGAGCGTGTGCTGGGCGTACCGCGCTGCTGTTGCAGGGCCACGGCGGGCGGCAAGCCTTCAATAGAGTCGACATCCGGCACACCCACCTGATCGATCAGCCGTCGCGCGTACGGCGCAACTGACTCGAAATAGCGGCGCTGGGCTTCGGCATACAAGGTGGAAAACGCCAGCGACGACTTGCCCGAACCGGACACGCCGGTGAACACCACCAGCGCATCGCGGGGGATGTCGACGTCGACGTTCTTCAGATTGTGCTCACGGGCGCCACGCACCCGAACCATACCGGCGGGTGCTTTGGAGGTGCGTTTGGAAGTCATCAGCCTGCCTTGGTGAGGGAGTTTTCAGCTCAGTCGTTAAGCACCGCACGAATCATCTGCAATAGCGCTTCGGGGCCATAGGGTTTGCCCAGCAAATGGGTGTCGGGGCTGAGTTGGTGATTGCGCGAAATGATGTCGCGGGTATGGCCGGAGGTGAACAGCACTGCCACCTGTGGTGCCTGCACCTTGGCCCACCCGGCCAGATCGGAACTCTTGATCAGCCCCGGCATGACCACGTCGGTGAAAATCAGATCGACATCGGCGCCCTCCAGCAGCATCTGCATGGCCGCATCGCCGTTGCCTGCGGTCAACACCCGGTAACCTTCTTCACGCAACAACTCGACGGCCGAGGTGCGCACCGCGTCGTTGTCCTCGACCACCAGAATCGTCTCGTGACCACCTCTCTGATGATTGTCGATGCTCGGTGACTCTTCGCGGATCGGCCGCAGGCTGCGCGGGAAATACAGCTGCACCCGCGTGCCCTCGCCGAGCGTACTGTCGATCTCGACGTGTCCGCCACTTTGTTTGACGAAACCAAACACCATGCTCAGGCCCAGCCCGGTGCCCTGGCCGTCGGCCTTGGTGGTGAAGAACGGTTCAAACACCTGCTCCAGCATCTGCGGCGGAATGCCTGGACCGGTATCGCTGACCGCCACCCGCACAAAATCGCCTGCGCAGATGCCTTTACCGGCGCAAAACGTGCTGTCGAGTCGGGTATTGAGGGCGCTGAGGACAATGGTGCCCTCACCCTGCATCGCGTCCCGGGCGTTGATCGCCAGGTTGAGAATCGCGTTTTCCAGTTGATTGCGGTCGACGTTGATGTGCCACGGTTCTTGCGGCAACTGCATATCGATCTGAATGGTTTCGCCCAACGCCCGTTGCAATAACTCGCCCACGCCGTCGAAGATCTGCTGCGGTTTGCACACTGCCGGTGATAGCGGCTGACGCCGGGCAAACGCAAGCAATTGCGAGGACAGCTTGGCACCGCGCTCGACTGCTGCCAGCGAGGCACTGACGCGCCGTTGCACGTTGGCATTGTCCGGCTCATGGCGTGCCAGCAAGTGCAGGTTGCCGGCGATCACTTGCAACAGGTTATTGAAGTCATGGGCCACGCCGCCAGTCAGTCCGCCGATCGCTTCGAGCTTCTGCGACTGACGCAATTGCTCCTCGGCGGCCAGCCGCGCCCCCACTTCACTGGCCACGCGTTGTTCAAGGTTGCGGGTGAATTTGAGCAGCGACTCTTCGGCGATCTTGCGCTCGTGGATGTCGATCAACACACCGGGGAAACGAAACGGTTCGCCCTGTTCATTGAACTCGCAGGCACCGCTGGCCAGTACCCACAGATAACTGCCATCGCTGCGCTGTACACGGTATTCGGCGTTGTAGGGCTCACCGGTCTGCATTGAATGGACGACCCGCTCCTGCACCCAGGGCAAGTCATCGGGGTGGATGCGCGAGCGAGCGACGTCTTGCGCCAGGTTGCTCAGATCCTGGTTCGGTGGATAAGAGAACGTCCGGGCGAAACGTTCGTCTGCCGACATCGTGTCGCTTTTCACATCCCAGACAAACGAGCCGAGCAAGGCGCCGGCATTCAATGCCAGACGCACCCGTTCGTTATCGGCGCGGTAGGCATCTTCGGCGGCCTGACGCAGCTGTTCGGCAACCACCCGTTCAGTGGTTTCCACCACCGTCGCCATCACACCGGCAGGCGCGCCCGTGTCGTCGGGTACGGGGTTGTAATACAGATCCATCCAGACGTCTTCGGGCACGCCATCGCGCAGTAATACCAGTTCCTTGTTGCGGTAAGACAAGGTGCCACCGGCCAGACACGTATCCACCACATGCCGGTTGAACTCGGCGACTTCCGGCCAGCCCAGTTCCACCGGTGAACCCAGCAGGTAGGGATGCCGGCCACCCGCGAACTCCGAATAACCGTCGTTGTAGATCATGTAGCCAGCGCGGCCCCACAGCATGACCATCGGCAACGGCGAAGCGAGCAGCATTTGCACGGCGCTGCGCAAGCTGGTGGGCCAGGTATCCAGCGGCCCCAGGTCAGTCTGGCTCCAGTCGAACGCACAAATGCGCCCGGCCATTTCGCCTTTCCAACCGTCACAACCGTGGCTATCGGATAAAAACTGCATCGGTTGACTCGGTGTCCTGTGCTGATTGCCCGATAAACCGCGACGCCGAAAGGACGCGATGCCCGTCTGTTTCGAGCATCGCCGAGCGTATTGGTTTCATTAGATGTATAGCCGATTTCAGACGCCGTTCAGGTTTAAACACCGATCAGATGTTTGAGCGGATGGTAGCCAGTTTTCATTTTGGCGGCGACGTCGAGAATGGCCTTCTCGATACCGTTCAGGTGCACGCAGGTCAGTTCGATGGCGGCGCTCTGATTGCCGGCCTCGATGTACTCGATCAAGCGCAGGTGCTCATTGTCGCGGCAGGCTTCGTGGCTGTCGTCATCCAGTGCGGCAATGTACAGCGAGGCGCGGGAAATCAGCTTCTGGAACCAGTCGAGCAGCACCGGATTATTCAGGCTGCGGGCAAGCTTGAGGTGGAACTCGCCGAGCAGGTAGATCAGTCGCTCGTGATCGCCGGCCTCATGGGCTTGATCTTCCAGCAGCAAGTGTTCACGCAGGACCTGCATGGCGGCGATGTCTTTGCGTCGGCATAGCTCGGTGACAATGCCGATCTCGATCAGGCGCCGGGTTTCAAACAGCGAACGAATCTCTTCGTTACTGGGCAACGAAACCGATGCGCCTTTATTGGGCTCGGTAGTCACCAGTCCGTCGGCCTCCAAATGCTTGAGCGCGGCGCGCACCGACGTGCGGCTGACATTAAACAACTCCGCCAGCGAAGCCTCGCCCAGTTTCATCCCCGGACGCAGCGAACGCTTGCTGATCGCCTCGTAAACCCCTTGGTAGACGCGGTCGACGGTGGTTTCCGGTTTCTTCTCGGTCACTCGAAAGCTCCTTCCGTGCTGGCAACGTTGCCGTGGCGCATGAACTGTCGCGCAGGATATCGCCTTCGGCCGCAAGATGCAGGGTCTTGATTGCAAGTCGATATCGAAGAAAGTCGAGAAGTGTTCAGGCAAAAAAAATCGCAGCCTGTTGCCGCTTCTCGCAAATGTATTTACAAGAAGCGACCGCAGGCTGCGATCTTTTTATCTTCGCTGTCAGTCCGTGCCGTATTTAGGCGAACGTGGCCCGTACAGCAGGCCCGCCGGATGTCCGGCCGACAACAGACGATTGCTGGCGACACCGGCAATCGGATAACCGGCGTCGGTAGAACTGTTGATGATCTGCTTCATCGCTGCGGTAATCAGCATGCCAACCAGGCCACCCGCGTTACCGTTGTTACCCTCTTCACTCGAGGCCCGCGCCGAACCGGTCCACAGCGTGGTGCCGGATTTCAGATCGACCAGTCTGGCGGTAGCGGTCACTGCGGTTTCGCTGCTGATCACCATGTAACGCGTACCGTACTCGGTCACGGTGATGTACAGCGCCGCATCCGCGCCGAAGATTTCCTTCAGTTTGTCGGGCGGTGCCTGATGGATATCATCCGGCGTGGTCAGGCCGTTCTGGCGGAACGTCTCGTCAACCAGCGCGATCGGCAGCACGTAATAACCGGCCTCGGCCAGCGGAAACGTCACTTGCGACAACAGGCTGTAGGAGGCCTTGACGTCCGGCGAGGTGTTCAGCGGCGGCAGCACCAGAATGGTCTTCGGACGCGCTTGTTTATACGCCGAGTAATCCACGGTCTTGGGTTTTACGCAGCCCCCCAGAAGGGTCAGTGCCAGCACGCCCACCAGCAGTTTCACTGCACGCGGGATCATTTGGCGTCTCCGGTCTTGGCGTTTTTAAGCAGGAAATCCATGTACGTGCCGGACTCGGGAAACAGGGTCTTTTCGGTACGGAACTGCTGCACCATCTGATCGTCCTTACCCATGCTCAGGTACAGCAGACCGAGGTGCGCGTGGTAACCCGGTGGCACGGCCTTACCCGTGGAGCGGATCTTCTGCAGGTCGGCTTCCAGTGCTTCAGCCTGGGCTTCTTTCGGTGTTTCGCTTTTGAAATACTCGTAGACCTGGGGTTCGTAGCCTTCCCACTGGTACAGGGTTTGCGGGCCGGCGCAACCCGCCAGCAAGGCGCTGGCGGCCAGCGTCAGGGTCATCAGCGACCGCGACAGATTCAAGCTCATGGGTTGTTGCTCCTTGCAATGGGCGTCGATCAGTTGCCCGGTTTCCAGGCACCGGCGTTCATGCCATCAACCAGGCGATTGATCGCCTCGCGCATGGCCAGATCCAGGACTTTGCCGTTGAGGGTGGAGTCGTAGGCAGCGGTGCCGCCGAAGCCGATGATTTCGCGATTGGACAAGGCGTATTCGCCGGCGCCCTGGGTCGAATACACCACTTCCGAAGTGCTGATGTTGACGATGTTCAGGTTGACCTTGGCGTAGGCCACTTGAGTTTTGCCGCGACCAAGAATGCCGAACAACTGGTGGTCGCCAGTCTCTTTGCGGCCAAACTCGGTGACATCACCGGTGACCACGTAATCAGCGCCCTTAAGGCGCTGGGCCTGGCCCTTGATCGCCGCTTCCTGCTGGATTTCGCCCATGTTGTCGCGATCCAGCACGGAGAAACGGTTGGTCTGCTGCAAGTGCGTGATCAGGATGGTCTTGGCCTGACCACCGAGACGGTCGACGCCATCGGAGAAGATCCCGCGCATATAGCTGGAGCGGTTATCGAACTTGCCCACGGCCATCGGCACGCGAACGCCAGTCCAGACTTGCGTGGCGCTTTCAACCTTGGCTACCGGCAGCGCGCGGGAGCTTTCGGTCGCGCAACCGGCGAGCGTGCCGGCGATTGTGCCCAGCACAGCAATCGCAACGCCTGAGACCAGCATCCGGGAGATCATTCTCACTGAGTATTTCCTTCTTGAAAAACGGGGGGTGTCCCGGCACAGCAACGCGGTGGGGAGCGGAAAAGGGGCGGCATTATGACAAAGTGCCATCATTGATGACAGGTTTTTTTTGACGCCAATGGATTGGCTGCTCTGGGAACGATCAGACAGAGAATTTTGTGGTGTCAGTGGAAATCGCGGCTCTGCACGCGGATGCCGTTGAGCAGCGGACTCAGGTCGCTCAGGCGGCCGGCGATCAAGTGGCGCACGTCGCCCTCGCGCTCCCAGCGGCCATCGACCTTGAGCAGTTGCGAGCCGACCAGTACCTGGCGCTGACGCTCGGCCAGGTCGCGCCAGACCACCACATTGACGTTGCCGAACTCGTCTTCCAGGGTGACAAACGTCACGCCGCTGGCAGTGCCCGGTCGTTGCCGGCCCGTCACCAGTCCGGCAATGCTGACCGGGCGACCATGCTCAACGTCGAGCAACTCTTTTGAACTGCGGCAACGCCGCGCCTTCAGTTCGTCGCGCAACAACGCCAACGGATGCGGCCCCAGGGTGGTGCCGACCGTCGTGTAATCGGCGTGCAGATCTTCACCGACACTGGGCTTGGGTAGCACCACGTCAGGCTCTTCCTGGCTCGGCAAACCGGCAAACAACCCCAGCTGTTTCTGCACCCCGGCCACCTCCCAGCGCGCCCGATGCCGATGACCGGCCAGGCCGCGCAACGCTCCGGAATCTGCCAGCAGCGCCTGCGCCCGACTGTCGAGTGCGGCCCGCTCGCCCAAATCGGCAACATCGGCAAATGCCCCGCGCATCCGCGCCGCTTCAATGCGTCGGGCATCGTCCTCGCGAAAACCCTTGATCATGCGCAGCCCCATGCGAATCGCCGGTTGTGCGCCGCTGATCGGTTCCAGGCTGCAATCCCAGTCACTGGCGCGCACGTCCACCGGGCGGATCTGCAGCTGATGCCGACGGGCGTCCTGAAGAATCTGGTCGGGGCTGTAGAAGCCCATCGGCCAACTGTTGATCAGCGCGCAGGCGAACGCCGCCGGTTCGTGGCACTTGAGCCAGCAACTGGCGTAGGTCAGCAAGGCGAAACTGGCCGCGTGGGATTCGGGAAAACCGTAGCTGCCGAAGCCTTTGATCTGCTCGAAAATCTGCGCGGCGAACTCGGGCGTGTAGCCGTTTTTCTTCATGCCGGCGGCGAGTCGCTCCTTGTGCGGCTCAAGCCCGCCGTGACGCTTCCACGCGGCCATGGAGCGGCGCAACTGATCGGCCTCGCCGGGGCTGTAGTCGGCGGCGACGATGGCGATCTGCATCACTTGTTCCTGAAACAGCGGCACGCCGAGGGTGCGTTTGAGCACCACTTCCAGTTCCGGTGACGGATAGGTTTCCGGCTCTTCCTTGTTCCGCCGGCGCAGGTACGGATGGACCATGCCGCCCTGAATCGGACCCGGCCGGACGATGGCCACCTCAATCACCAGATCGTAGAACTTCGCCGGTCTCAGGCGCGGCAGCATCGACATCTGTGCGCGGGACTCGATCTGGAACACGCCAATGGTGTCGGCGCGGCTGATCATGTCGTAGGTCGGTTTGTCTTCGGCCGGAATCGTCGCCAGTGTCAGATCCAGATGACGATGACGGCGCAGCAGATCGAAACAGCGGCGAATCGCGCTGAGCATGCCCAGCGCGAGGATGTCGACCTTGAGCAGCCCGACCGCATCGAGATCGTCCTTGTCCCACTGAATGATCGTGCGGTCGGCCATGGCGGCGTTTTCCACCGGCACCAGACTGTCCAGCGGTTGCTCGGAAATCACAAAACCACCGGGGTGCTGCGACAGGTGCCGGGGGAAACCGATCAGTTGCCCGGTCAGGCTCAACACCCGGCGCAGCACCGGGCTGTCGGGATCGAATCCGCCCTCAATCAGGCGTGCCACTGGCGGTGTTTCATCGCTCCAATGGCCGCAGCAATCGGCTAGCGCATTGATCTGATCCGGCGGCAGACCCAGAGCCTTGGCCACATCGCGCACCGCACCGGCGGCGTGATAAGTGCTGACCACCGCTGTCAGCGCCGCGCGATGGCGGCCGTAACGGCGAAACACGTATTGCAGGACTTCCTCGCGGCGTTCGTGCTCGAAGTCGACGTCGATATCCGGCGGCTCGTTGCGCTCTTTCGACATGAAGCGTTCGAACAGCAACGTGGTGCGATCCGGGTCGATTTCGGTGATGCCCAAGGCAAAGCACACCGCCGAGTTGGCCGCCGAACCACGGCCCTGACAGAGAATGTGCTGCTCGCGGGCGAAGCGCACCACGTCGTGTACGGTGAGGAAATAGCTTTCGTAGCCGAGTTCGGCGATCAGCTTCAGCTCATCGTCGATCTGCTTGAGCACTTTGGCCTGCGGCCCTTTCGGCCAGCGCCAGGCGATGCCTTCTTCGGTCAGGTGGCGCAACCAGGAACTGGCGCTGTGCCCGTCCGGCACCAGCTCTTTGGGATATTGATAACGCAACTGGCCCAGATCAAAGGTGCAGCGCCGGGCCAGACTCACCGACGCCTCCAGCAAGGCCGGCGGATACAGTTCGCGCAACACCTCGACACTGCGCAAATGCCGCTCGCCATTGGGGTGCAGGCGCAATCCGGCTTCCGCCACCGGGACGTGATGACGAATCGCAGTCATGGTGTCCTGCAAGGCGCGTCGGCCTCGGGCATGCATGTGTACATCACCACTGGCCACGGCAGGAATTCCCAACTCACCCGCCAGACTCGACAACGCCGCCAGCCGCCGCTGATCGTCCTGCCCGCGATGCAACTGCACCGCCAGCCACAGCCGTTCGCCGAAGGTTTGTTTCAGCCAACGGCCCTCTTGCACGTCATCTACCGAGTCCGGCACCCACAACACCAACAACCCGGGCAGCGCTTCGTTGAAGTCCTCGCGCAGCACCTGATACTGGCCCTTTTGCGTGCGCCGCCGGGCGCGGGTGATCAAGCCGCACAGCGCCTGATACCCCTCAAGGTTCTCCACCAGCAGCACCAGTTTCGGGCCGTTGTCGATGCGAATCTCGCTGCCGATAATCAGCGGCAATTCAACGGATTTCGCCGCTTGCCAGGCCCGGACAATCCCCGCCAGCGTGCATTCGTCGGTGATCGCCAGCGCCTGATAGCCGTGCTTTTTCGCCCGCTGGAACAACTCCAGCGCACTGGACGCACCGCGCTGGAAACTGAAGTTCGACAGGCAATGCAGTTCGGCGTAGCCATCGTTCATCCGAACCAGCCCTGCAGCCACAGCGGACCGCCCTCGCCCACCGCCCGATAGGCCCAGCCTTGCTGACCGGCGCGGTTCTGGATCAGGTAGTAATCGCGGCGCACATCGTCACCGTCCCACCAGCCGGATTCGATGCGCTCAGGGCCCATGAGGATGCGTGCCGAACCTTGCGCCACGCTCTGCGGTTCACCGAGCAACCAGCCCGGGCGGTAGACACTCGGCAAACCGGCGCAACGTTGTTTGTCGACGCCGTTCTGCCACGCGCACTCGGGCCGATGATCGGCCTGAAAGCGCAGGCCTTGCACGGCGTCATCGCCCAGCCGTGCGCGCAGGCGTTCGCGCAACTGCTCCCAAGGCAAGGTCTGCTGCGGACGATCATCGAACAGTTCCTGAAACTGCGGCACAAAACTCGGCAAATCTTCGGCACGCAGACGGAAACCGCGCACTGGCGCCTCAACCTGCACCTGTTCCAGCCTTCCACGGGCCAGTTCGAAGAGCATCGCCGGGTCGCGTTCGGCGCTGAGCAGGCCGACCTTGATCAAGGTGTCCGGCAACCCGGCGTGTTCCAGATGCAGGTCGAAACGCTGCACGCCGCTGTCGCGCCCACACAGAAACGCCGACAGATCGCCGGTCAAGCGTCGTAAAGGGAACAGCAGCGCCTGATGAGATTGCACATCGAAATTGAGCTCGATGCGCACATCGAAACGATCCGGCGGCAGGTAGAACGCCAGCGCCAGCGGCCGCGCACCGAACAAGGTGTCGAGATGTTTGAGCATCGGCGCTTCGAAGCGTCGGGCCAGTGCCTGACGCGGCAGGCTCTGCACCTGACTCAGGTTGCGCAGGCCCATGCGCGACAATGCTGTGGCCACCCCCGGCTCCAGACCGACCCGATCGATGGGCAATTGCCCTAGATGATGCTGCAAGGCTTCACCGTCCGGCACCACCAGTCCGTCATAGGCGTTGGCCAGAATGCGTGCCGCCACCGGGTTGGGTGCAGCGACGATGCGATGACGGAAACCCAGATCGGTCAGTTCCTTGCGCAACCGCCCTTCAAACTGCGCCCAGGAACCGAACAGGCCAAGACTGGACTCGATCTCGAACACCACGGTGCGCGGGTAATGCACGCTGACCTGCGCGCTGAAGCGGTAGGCCCACGCGGCCAGAAACTGCTGCCAGTGTTCGACCTCGGCCACTTCATAATCGGCGGTGGCAAAACCTTTGCTCAGGGCTTGCGCAGCGGTCATCGACTGGCCGGGACGCAAGCCGAGTTTGCGCGCTGCCGGGTTGACCGCTTGCAGCACCCGGCGCTGGGCCGGGCCGCTGAGCAACACCAACGGCTCATCGGGATCGGGCCGCTGACGCAACACGGCGTCGAGGGCCAATTGCGGGAACAGAATACACACCCAGCGCATGACGACCTCAGTGACCCACGGCAAAGGCAATCGGCGCCGTGCGCGCCAGTCCGCCACGGCACTTGAGTACGCGCAGTTGGGCCGGTTTTGCGTCGATGGCGATGCGCAACGCTGCCGGTGACGGGTTGATCGCTTCGCTCAAGGGGCGCCACGCAAAGGCCAGGGTATGGCCGGTTTCCGCCGCCACCTGCAAACGCCGCAACGCTCGGTCATCAGCCTTGTGCGGCCAGCACAGCACGGCGCCGCAACTGCCTGAACGCAGGCATTGTTCCGCCGCCCACAAGGCATCGCGTTCACTGGCCTGAATCACCGACAACTGACGCAGGTCGACCCCGGCGTTTTCCCACGCCTGCGGGTACGGCACGAAAGGTGGCGCTACCAGCACGATGCGCTCACCCGCCGCCGACAACCGCGCCAGCGTCGGCCACACCAGTTGCAGCTCACCGACACCGGGGCCGGCCAGGAGAATTTCGCTCAATGCCGCTTCCGGCCAGCCACCGCTGGGCAATGCTGCATCCAGCGCGGCATGCCCGGTCGGTTGTGGGCTGGCGGCCGGTGGCGCAGGACGGCCCTTCCAGACCTGGCCGCCATTGAACAGGGTATCCAACGCAACGACGGCGCCCATCAGCCTTGCCTCACCAGACCGCAGAACACCCCTTCGATGGCCAGATCCTGATCGTCACGCACGACAATCGGCTGATACGCCGGGTTGCGCGGTAACAGCCGCACCACATCGCCGACGCGCTCGAAACGCTTGATGGTGACTTCACCGTCGAGCCGCGCCACGACGATCTGGCCGTTGAGCGCCTCGGGATTGCGCCGCACACCGACCAGATCACCATCGAGAATGCCGTCCTCGATCATCGAGTCGCCTTGCACCCTCAGCATGTAATCAGGAGTGCGGGAGAACAGCGCCGGGTCGAGCATCAGGCGGTTATGAATGTCGGCATCAGCACCAATCGGCGCACCGGCGGCCACCCGGCCGAGTACAGGAATCTCCAGCAACTCCGCACGTGCCGGTTGCCCGAGCAAGCGAATGCCCCGGGCCTGATGCGGGTTGACCTCGATAAACCCGGCTTCGGTGAGCGCCAGCACATGCTTGCGCGCCACGCTGCGCGAGGCAAAACCAAAAGCCTCGCTGATTTCAGCGAGGCTTGGGGGCTGACCGTGTTCGGCGATGCGTTCGCGGATAAAGGTCAGGATGGCGGTACGGCGGGGAGTCAGGTTCGTCATGGAGTACATTTGTACTCCTGTAGGATTTTCCTGACAAGCACCGCCAGTCAGCTCAAACCACGCTCGGCCAGAAACCCTGCGATGTAATCGATAAACGCCACGACTTTCGCCGTGGCGCGCCGATGGCTCGGGTACACCGCGAGAATGTGCGGGCCGAAGCTGTCCGGATCGATGGCGTATTCGGCCATGACCCGCACCAGTCGCCCGTCCGCAATATAAGGCGCGGCACTCCACAACGGCGTATGCAGCAAACCGCGCCCGGCCAAAGCGCTGGCCAGCAGCAAGTCGTAATTGTCACTGCGCAAGCGTGGCGTTGCCGGTTGCGGCAGGCTCAGGCGTTGACCGTCACGCTCGGCCCACCAGAATTCACGGCTGAGCAACGGGTGCCGGTACAGCAGCCATTCATGCTGATCAAGGGTTTGCGGATTCACCGGCAAGCCCTTGCGCGCCAGATACTCAGGGCTGCCGCACAGGGCCAGGCGATTGCTGCCGACCACCCGCGCGATCAGCCCCGGCAAGTCATCGTGACCTTCGCGCAAGGCAAGGTCGTAGCCGCTTTCCAGCAGATTGACGAACTCGTCGCACAGATCCACTTGCAGGCTGATCTGCGGGTATTGCTGCAAAAAGCCGTCGCACACTTGATCGAGAAACGCCCGCCCGTACGCCAGCGGCGCGGTGATTTTCAGGCTGCCGCGCAAACCGTGCTGCAGTTGCTCGATTTCCTCGCTGGCCTCTTCCAGGCGCTGCAGCACCAAGCGTGCGGTTTCCAGATACACCCGGCCGATTTCGGTGAGCAAAATCCGCCGGGTACTGCGCTCAAACAGCCGCGCCCCGAGTTCGGCTTCCAGGTGGTTGACCGCTTTGGTCAGCGCCGACGGCGTCTTGCCCAGTTGCTCGGCGGCGCGGCTGAAACTGCCGAGTTGCGCGGTAACCACGAACATTTTCAATGCACCCAACTTGTCCATGCTTTTTCCATTCAGGCAAAAACGTTTTTCGTGAGGGAGGCGTTCTGTCGGTCGTTGCCAGCCACTAATCTGGCCATCAGACGCAATAACAAGGAAATCTTCAATGAAAAGATTCATCCCGAATCTGCTTGTCGCTGCAGTAAGTTTTGCCTCGATGGAAGCCATGGCCGCTGCCGATCTGGTGTTGGTCAATGGCAAGATTTTCACCGCCGACCGCGCTCAACCCAAGGTGCAGGCGCTGGCCGTAGAGAACGGCAAAGTGTTGAAAGTCGGCACGGATGCACAGATCAAAGCGCTGATCGAACCCGGCACAAAAGTTATCGATCTAGGCGGCAAAGCGCTGATGCCCGGCCTGATCGATAGCCATTCCCACGCGATTTTCGGTGGTCTGGAAATGGTCTCGGCGAACATGGAAGACGACGTCGTTGCCCTCGACGAACTGGAAAAAAACCTGCGCACCTGGCGGGACGACGGCACGGCCAGGCATGGCGATGTGCTGAGCATTGCCGGCATGAGTTCGAAGTATTGGGCGCAGGCTGAAGCCTTGGGCAAAACCTTCAACAACGGTGAATGGGCCAACGTGCCGGTGGTGTTCACCGGCAGCGACCACCACACCGCGTGGGCCAACAACGTGATGCTCAAACGCGCAGGCATCGACGCCGCGCTGCTGAAAAGCCTGCCAGACGCGGAAAGAGATACGATCGGCAAACTGGCCAACGGCGAACCCAACGGTTTTCTGGTCGATGCCGGTTGGGATCGGGTCGCCTCGAAAATGCCGGTGCCAAGCGCCGCCGCCATGCTCAACGCGGCGAAGTCCGCCGTGCGCTACAACAACAGCCTCGGCATTACGGCGTGGATGGATCCCGCCGCCAACGCCGCACCGGGCGAGCCGGTGTTCGCTCTCAAACCCACCGAGAAAACCGTCGGCGTGCTGCCGGCCTATAAGGCGCTGGCAGAAAGCGGCGAGATGAGCGTACACGTCGCCGCGCTGCTGGTGGCCAATTCGAAAAGCGTACCTGCCGATCTCGATACCCTCGACAAGGTTCGCCAGCAGTTTCAGGGCATCCCCAACCTCACCCTGCCCGGCATCAAAATCTTCGCTGACGGGGTGATCGAATACCCGGCGCAAAGTGCGGCGATGATCGACCCGTACAGCAACTCGCACAAACAGGGCGAATTGCTGATCGACCCGCAGCATTTCGGCGCATTGGTCAGCGCCATTGATCAACGCGGTTGGCTAGTGCACATCCACGCTATCGGCGACCGTGCGGTGCGCGAAGCGTTGAACGGCATCGCCCAGGCGCGCCAGGATCGGCAAAGCGGCGTGACGCACTCGATCACTCACTTGCAAATGGTCAACCCGAAAGAATTCGCCCGTTTCAAACCACTGAACGTGATCGCCTCGATGCAGCTGCTGTGGGCCAGTGCCGACGATTACACCACCGACATGATCAAGCCCTACGTCAGCGCACTCGCCTTCCGTTATCAATACCCGGCGCACTCGCTGCTCAAACAGGGCGCGACGATTGCCGGCGCCAGTGACTGGCCGGTGTCGTCACCGAACCCGTTCAACGCCATGGCCCAGGCCATCAACCGCGTCGGCCCGCTGGGCGTGCTCAATGCCGAGGAGCGTCTGGACCGCGAAACCATGTTCTACGCCTACACCGCCAACGCCGCGCGAACCATTGGCCTGGACAAGCAGATCGGTTCGCTGACACCGGGCAAACAGGCGGATTTCATCGTCCTTGATCGCGACGTGTTCAGCGTCGACGACAAAGCCCTGCATGACACCCAGGTCCTGCAAACCTGGTTCGGCGGCCGTCAGGTCTATACCGCCGCTCAATAACAACACCGCCCTTCCCTGTAGGAGCAGCCGAAGGCTGCGATCTTTTGATGTTGATTGTAAAAAACAAGATCAAAAGATCGCAGCCTTCGGCAGCTCCTACAGGTTTCTCTTTCTGCCCCATAACAATCACAACATCGGGACTTCACATGAAAGCCTTGCCCCTGTTCGCCCTGAGTTTCTTGAGCCTGCTGCCTTTGAGCAGCCACGCGATCCCCTTGAACGACGACTTCGCCGTGCTGGTGGATTTGACTGTGGCCAGCGATTACCGCACTCGCGGCATCTCGCAGACCCAGAACGACCCCGCCGTGCAGGCCGGTTTGACCCTGGCCCACAGCAGCGGTTTGTACCTCGGCGCCTGGAGTTCCAACGTCGATTTCGGCGGCGGCCTGAAAACCCGTCAGGAAGTCGATTACTACGCCGGTTGGCTGTGGCAGGCGAGCGAAGAGGTCAGCCTTGATCTGGGCTACCTCAAGTACGCCTATCCCGGGGAAAGTCAGTTCAACCAGAGTGAGGTGTACGGGATTCTCGGTGTGTATGGGGTGAAATTCGCGGCGTATTACTCAAGCGATGCGCCCGGCATCGATAGCCAGCAGAGTTCGCTTTACAGCTACGTCAGCTATGAAACCGAACTGCCGTTCGATTCGGGCCTGAAGTTGCGTTACGGCCATATGGATTTCAAGGATCCGCATGTGTATTCGGCCTCCGGGCATGGCGAAGCGTCGTACCGCGAATGGGAAGTGAAAGTCACCCACAATCTGGCCGGAGTGCTGCTGGGTTTGAGCTACATCGACACCGATCTGTCGCAAACCCAGTGCTTGAGCAACTGGGGATTCAAGGACGTGTGCACCGCGACTGTGGTTGCCAGCGTCAGTAAATCTTTCTGACACACCACACTCCTACATTGGGCTTTTGGTGGGTTCAGGAAGTGAGCTGTGCGAGATATTGCCACGGGTAGATCCCGCGTTGGTGGCCATCGCTGAACACCAGCTGCACGCCATAGCCTTGGGGATTGATTTCGATGAGGCGCACGCGTTCATCCACCAGCGGCGTCAAGCCGCGCAGGCGAAACGCGCGGCATTGCGAGCAGGGACATTGCCGGCGCAGTTCGGCGTGATCGAGCACCGATTCGCTGCCATCAGGCCAGCTTAGTCGCAGGGTCTGCTCACTCTGCGAGTTGCCAACAGATACCGGACTCATTGCAGCTGACTCAAGGCAATCCGCACAGCTTTGCGCACTTCCGGATCACCATCGTCTTGCGCCGCCTGCAACGCCGCCACTGCACCGCGATCATTCAACTCGCCCAAGGCCAACGCGGCTTCCTTGCGCAGGTTGCTGATGCGGTGACCAAGGGTTTCGATCAAGGCGTCGAGCGCAGGAGCGAAACGCAAGCGACCGAGGCTGCGGGTGGCGCGCAGGCGGACTTGCCAGTAATCGTCGCCCAGCGCTTCGATCAATGCCGGGCCGGCGTCGATGTGGCCGACTTTGCCCAACGTAGTCGCCGCTTCCTCGCGCACTTGCCAGGCGTCGTCCTGCAAGGCCTGGCGCAGGGCCGGCAGCACATCGGCGCCAGAGGCCAGACCGAGCGCACCGGTGGCGGCGCGGCGCACCTCGGTGTCAGGGTCAGCGCTGGCCAGTCGCGCCAATGCCGGCAGCGCGTCGAGTTGTTTGAGCCAGCCGAGCACGCCCACGGCTTCGCGGCGTACATGGGCGTCGGCATCCTGCAGTGCGGCGACTGCAGCGGGCGCGGCAGCGACAAAACGCAACTCACGTAAAGCACGGAACGCGGCGATCCGCACGCTGACGTCGACATGATCGGTCCACGGCAGAATCACCCGCCCGGCGGCTTCGGTCTTGAGCAGGCTGAGGCTCTGTGCGGCGGCAGATTGCACGGCCGGCGACGGATCGGTCAGCGCGTCACACAAGGCGGCGACCACAGGCTCGTCTTCCCAGGCCTCCAGCAGCCGCGCGGCTTCGGCGCGGACTTCTTCGGCGGGATCATGCGCGAGACGCTCCACCAGCCAGAGCAAGCCATCCGGTTCTTCGAGATCCGCCAGATCGATCAGGGCAATGCGCCGCACGCCAGCGTCTTCAGCGGTCAGTCGTGGTTGCAGGTCGAGAATGTCTTGGTTATCGGTCAAAGCAAAAATAGAAGTCATAGGGCAAATCGCGGCAAAGGGTTTTCGAGAGGCAGGCCGAGCGGATTGAGGCGCGGCAGCGGTCGGTCGTTGTCGTGGCGTAACAGGTCGAGACAGTGGCGCTTCAGACGCGAGAATTCATGGCTGGTGACCAGCTCAGTAGTGCGCGGACGCGGGAAATCCAGGCGCAGATCTTCGATGATTCGCCCCGGCCGCGCGCTCATCACCAGCAAGCGGTCGGCAAGAAACAGCGCCTCGTCGATGTCGTGGGTGACGAACACCACGGTGGTGCGGATGCGCGTCCAGATGTCCAGCAACAGTTCCTGCATGTTCAGCCGGGTCAAGGCGTCCAGCGCGCCGAACGGCTCGTCCATCAGCAACAGCCGTGGACGATTGACCAGCACCCGGGCGATCTCCACCCGTTGCTGCATGCCGCCGGAGAGTTGGTCGGGCCAGCGTTCGGCGAAACCGTCGAGGCCCACCAGTTTGAGAATTTCGTCGGCGGCGCGATGACGTTCAGCCTTGCCGATGCCCTGCATCTTCAGGCCGAAGGCGACGTTTTCGCGCACCGTGCGCCACGGGAACAGCGTGTGATGCTGGAACACCATGCCGCGCTGCGGCGACGGGCCGGACACCTCGGCGCCATCGACTTTGAGGCTACCGGCATGCGCGTTCAAGTGCCCGGCCAAGGCGCCGAGCAAGGTCGATTTGCCGCAACCGGACGGGCCGAGAATGCACACGAACTGGCCGGGTTCGATCTGGCAATCGAGGCCCTGCACCGCTTCAAACGCGTGCCGACCTTCGCCGAGGACGATGGACAACTTGCGGATATCAATCCGCCCTTCCGGGGTTTGCATCATGCTCATCAGGCTTTACCTCGTGGACGATGCCAAGGCGTGAACAACCCGCCCAGACGCTTGATCAACAAACTGCTGCCCATACCCAGTACGCCGATCAGCAACATGCCGACGACAATGTCGGCGTAGTTCTGAATGGTGTAGGACTCCCAGGTGTAGTAACCGATGCCGAACTGGCCAGAGATCATTTCCGCGGTCACCAGACAGAACCATGAGGTGCCCATGCCGATCGCCAATCCCGTGATGATGCTCGGCGCGGCGCCGGGCAGGATCACTTCCAGCAGAATCGCCCGGCGCCCTGCTCCGAGGCTTTTCGCCGAAGCGATCAGGCGCGGATCGACACCTTCGACGCCGTGCACAGTGTTGAGCAGGATCGGGAACAACGCGCCGGTGAAGGTGATGAAGACCATCGACAACTCCGAGGACGGGAACATCAGGATCGCCAATGGAATCCATGCCACGGCCGGGATCGGGCGCAGGACTTCCAGCGGTGGCAGCAGCACGTCTTCAGCCCATTTAGAACGGCCGATGGCCAGACCCAAAGCAATGCCGATGACCGATGCGGCGAGGTAGCCGGCGAAGACTCGGCTGAGGCTGGCGGTCAGGTGTTGCAGGAGCTTGCCGGAGTCGCCCAGACCGAGTGCGGCTTCGATGACCGCCAATGGCGTAGGCACATTGGCGAAGGTGACGAGGCCGAGGTTCCAGTGGTGGCTGGCAGCGAGTTGCCAGAATAGAAGGCAGAGCAGCAGTGAGGCGGATCTTGATGTCCAGCGCAAGGCGGAAGGTGTTTTCATGGAGCGGGTTTCCAGTTCCGGATCTGTGTGACGGCTAAGATTTACCCCCTCACCCCAGCCCTCTCCCCCAAGGGGGCGAGGGGGAAAGGGAGCCGATTTTGTGTGTTTCAAAACCTGAGTTCGGCTCGGTATTCCAGGTCGGCGTATCTCGCCCAAACATCCCGGTCAGTCCCCTCTCCCTCCGGGAGAGGGTTAGGGTGAGGGGCTCTTGATCTGCCCTTAACGAGCGACCACAGCCTGTGCCGTGGCATCGGTAAAGTCGAAAACCTTCCCCCCCTGCGCCGCCGCAAATTGCTGGGCCTGGCCTTTGAGCAGGAACGCGCTCAACTGCCCCTTGGCATCACTGGCAAACCAAGCCTGATCCGCCAGCAATTTGATCCCGCTGTCACTGGCCTGGGCATACACCGCACGGATGTTTTTACCTTCCTGTTTCAAAGCGGCCAACGCGGTGAACGCACCTTCGGCCGAGGCGTATTGGCGTACCTTGTCCTCGCCACGCACCCAGATCTCGGCAACATGGCTGAAGTCAGTGATGGTTTTGCCACTGGCCGCATCCAGCGCCTTCAAAGGCGTCTGCGCGTAGTTGGCGAGTTGCGCGGTGTAATCCAGGTTCGAAGCCTTGAATGCGGCGCGGATGTACTGGTCGTCGATGAAGTTGTTCAGATCGAGTCCACGATCAGCCTTTTTCAGCAGTTTCAATGTGTCGATGGCCGTTCCGACTGCCTGGCGATATTCCGGCTTCCAGCTCAGATCTCGGGTCTGCACACCGAGCGGACCGTGGAACAGGTAATTGACCTCGGCATCGACGCCAGTGACTTTGGCGATCAGCTCGCTGTACCTCTCAGGCTCGGCGGCCAGCAACTGATTGGCCTCGATGCTTGCGCGCAGATAAGCGACGACGATTTCCGGGTACTTTTTCGCGTACGCCTGATCGACCAGAGCACCGTGAAAGGTCGGCGAATTGGCCTGGGCGCCGTCGTAGATCTTGCGAGCGAAACCACGGCTGGGGAACAGTTCGGCGAACGGCACAAAATCAGCATGGGCGTCGATCTTGCCGGCCTGCAACGCGGAGCCGGCGACTTCTGGCGGCTGAGCGATGATGTTCACGTCTTTAAGTGGGTCCCAGCCCTGCTCCGCCACCGCACGCAGCAACATACCGTGCGCCGTGGAAGCGAACGGCACGGAGATGGTCTTGCCCTTGAGTTCGCTCAGCGACTGCACGCCCGACGCGCTCGGCACGACGATGCCGTTGCCGCTGCCCTTGGTGCTGCCCGACAACACGCTGATGAACAGGCTGTGCTTGCCGGCGGTTTCGAATGCCACGCCATTGAACGCACCGGGGAAATCGGCCATGGCGCCAAAGTCGAGTTTGCCGGCGACCATTTCGTTGGTCAGCGGTGCGCCGCTGGTGAAGTTCTTCCACTGCACGTCGTATTTCGCGTCTTTGTAGGCGCCGTCGTGGGGCAGGTACTTGTCGAGCAGGCCGAGCTCACGAATCAACAGACCGCCGGCGGCGCAGTTGATGGTGGTGTCTTGGGTGCCGATAGCAATACGGATGGTTTCGGCCGAGGCCGAGAAGGTGAACGAGGCCAGTACGAGACCGGCGATTGCTGCACGCAACATGAGTGTTTCCCCTCGAATCATTTATAGGATGTTCGTCTCCGCCGCGATCAGGGCGCGGTGGGAAACGAGGGGTGTTTTTGAATCCAGCGTCCGGGGTTTCCGGATGGCTTTGTGTTCTCACAGTTCCAATGTGGGAGCGGGTTTCAACGCAGGAGATAAGGGATATCGACTTTCACCGCACCGGTCGGACAATCCTTCTCACACGGCATGCAGTACCAGCATTCATCGAACGCCATGTAGGCCTTTTGCGTGGCAGGGTTGATCGCCAGCAGATCCATCGGGCAGACGTCGACGCACACGGTGCAGCCCTTTTCGGCGATGCATTTGTCCTCGTCCACGGTGACGGGGGCGTTGGAGCGGAAGAAGATTTCCTGGGCTTGATAGGCCATGGTTCGGGTTCTCTATGGGTGATGCATCACGCGGCAAAAGCGCCGACCCGCAAGCGGTCGTAAGCCTGCATTTCTTCGGCATCGAGCGGGATGATGTAAGGCTCGACGGCTTTTTTGAAACTGGTCATCTGGCCGTCGTCGCCCTTCTTCAGGTGGCAATGGCAGAACCATTCAGCGTCGTTGCGCTGCGGGTGATCGACCCGGTAGTGGTAAAGCCCCCAGCGGCTTTCGGCGCGGAACAGCGAAGCGCGGGCAGCCATTTCGGCGCAGTCGCGGATCACGCTGGTTTCCATGGCGCGCATCAGTTCGTGGGCGTTGCTGGCCTTCATCTGGTCGAGATCACGTTCGATGTCGCTGAAGCGTTGCAGGCTGATCTGCATTTTCTTTGTCACTTTTGGCGGTTGCAGGTAGTCGTTGACAAAGCGCCGCAGCTTGTACTCGACCTGCGCCGGCGGCAGACCGTGTTCACGATCCAGCGGTGCATAGACCCGCGCTTGCTCTTTCTCGATCTGCCCGGCATCCAGCGCGGAGAACTCACGTCCGGCGACAAAATCCGCCGCGTTGTGCCCGGCGAACCAGCCGTAGGTAAACGCGCCGAGCATGTAGTTGTGCGGCACGGCAGCCATGTCCCCGGCCGAATACAAGCCTTTCACCGAAGTCTCGGCGCGCTCGTTGACCCACACACCGGACGCCGAGTGACCACTGCAAAACCCGATCTCGGAAATGTGCATCTCGACCATTTGGCTGCGGTAATCGGTGCCGCGATTGGCGTGAAACTGGCCACGGCTCGGGCGTTCGTTGCTGTGCAGGATTTCCTCGATGTTCTGGATGGTTTCCTCGGCCAGATGATCGAGTTTGAGGAATACCGGGCCGTTGCCGCTTTCCAGTTCCTGGTGGAACTCCCACATCATCTGCCCGCTCCAGTAGTCGCACTCGATGAAGCGTTCGCCCTTGTTGTTGGCGGTGTAGCCGCCCAGCGGGCCGGTGACGTAAGCGCACGCCGGGCCGTTGTAATCCTTGATCAGCGGGTTGATCTGGAAGCATTCGAGGTTCGCCAGTTCGGCCCCGGCGTGATAGGCCATCGCGTAGCCGTCGCCGGCATTGGTCGAGTTTTCGTAGGTGCCCATCAAATAGCCCGACGATGGCAAACCGAGGCGCCCGGCCGCGCCACAGGCAAGGATCACCGCTTTGGCCTTGATCACATGGAAGTCGGCGGTGCGGCAATCGAAGCCCATCACACCGTTGACCGCGCCCTCTTCGTCGGTCAGCAAACGGGTGCAGACCAGTCGATTGGTGATGCTGACCCGCGCGCGCTTCAACTGGCGATAAAGGACTTTCTTGATGTCGTGACCTTCCGGCATCGGCAGCACGTAGGCGCCCATGTGGTGGACTTTTTTCACCGCGTAATCGCCGGTTTCGTCCTTCTCGAACTTCACACCCCAGCGGTCGAGTTGCTCGATGGTTTCGAAGCTGTGGGTGGCGTAGGCGTACACCGCCGCCTGATTGACGATGCCGTCGTTGGCGATGGTGATTTCCTTGGTGTACTGCTCGGGCGTCGAGTGGCCAGGGATGATCGCGTTGTTCAGACCGTCCATGCCCATGCTGATCGCGCCGCTGCGTTTGACGTTGGCCTTGTCGACCAGCAGCACGCGCAGATCACGGTTCTTCTCTTTGGCCTTGATCGCGGCCATCGGGCCGGCAGTGCCGCCGCCGATCACGACGATGTCGTATTCCTGCTCAAGCGTGCTGCGTGTCATGCCTGCTCCCCTTTTTGCCGGTCGATCCGCAGGCGGTACTGGAACGCATCGCCACGGTAGTAAAGGTGTTCAAAGTCCAGCGGCTGCCCCTGCGCGTCGTGAGTCAGACGTTCGATACGCATGATCGGCGAGCCGGCCTCGACGTTCAGCGCCTGAGTCAGATCGCTGTCAGCGAGCACCGCGTCGATGGCCAGATCGGCGTGGCCAAGGGCGATGCCGCAGTCGTTTTCGAGGATCAGGAAGATGTCGCGAGTAACCAGATCAGCCTTCTCCAGCCGCTCGCCGACGGCTTTGGGCAGGTAGGTGATTTCCAGCGAGATCGGCTCACGGTTGATCAACCGCACGCGTTTGATCTGCGCGACGATCTCGCCCTCGGCGACCTGCAAACGCTCGGCGACGCGCTTGTCGGCCGGGATGAATTTGAAGCTGCGCAGGCGGTTGATCACCTCGTAGCCGCGACCGGTCATGGACTCGGCGAGACCTTGCAAGCTGCTGACGTTCTGGAAGGTTTTGGGCTTGGCAACGAAGGTGCCTTTGCCGTGGATCTTGAAGATCAGCCCTTCCTTTTGCAGATCACCCAGCGCCTGGCGCACAGTGATGCGGCTGACTTTGAACAGCGCGCCGAGTTCGCTTTCGGATGGCATCTGGCTTTCTTGCGGGTATTCGCCATCGAGAATGCGCGCGCGGAGGACGTCGCGCAGTTGGGTGTGCAGAGGAACGCTGCTTAGGGAGAGAACGTTATCGGTCATCTTCGGATCACTTGTTATAACGAGTTATGACGTGATCTTAGAGTTGTTATGACAAGGTTGAGAAATATTGTTTGGGCATATCCTTAGATGCGACAACACAGGAGCAAATGTGGGAGCGAGCCTGCTCGCGAAGACGGTGTGTCAGTATTCGAATGGGAACCTGACACGACGCCTTCGCGAGCAGGCTCGCTCCCACAGGGGATGTTGTATGTCAGGGGGATCAGTGACGCTTGAGAATCTGATCCATGACCCAGTCGGTTTTCAGTGCCTGCTCAGCCACCGCCGGATGCTGCGCGTCACCACAGATATGCGCATTCATGCCCAATACGTGATGCCACTGAATGTGCGCGTGATGCGGGATTTGCAGGCTGATCTGTTCGTCGGCAAATAACTGCACCGGGTGCTCATCAAACACTGAAAAACTGATTCGCCCTTCGCTGCCGATGATCTCGACCCGATCTTCTCGCTTGTCCGCAACAAAGCTCCAGCAACCCATGCCCAGCGCTCCGGATGAAAACCGCCAACTGGCGCTGACCGCATCTTCAGCCGCATACAAGCCAGCCTGTCGTGCGGTGAATCCGGCGACTTCAACGATGTCGCCGAGCAGGTACTGGAACAGGTCGAAACCGTGGCTGGCCAGGTCGGCAAAGTAGCCACCGCCGGCCACAGCGGGGTCGGTTCGCCAGTTGTTGCTGCCCTCCAGGTCTGCCGCCGACGGCGCCTTGGTCAATGTCCAGCTCAGGTGCCGCACCGCGCCGATGCGCCCTTCCTCCAGCCATTGGCGCACTTGTTGAAAGCGCGGCAACGAACGGCGGTAGTAGGAAACGAACAGGTGCAAACCGGCGTCGGCAAACGCCTGCTGCATCTCGCGGCTTTGCCCCGAGCTGAGTGCCATGGGTTTTTCCACGCAGCAATGCTTGCCGGCGGCGGCGACTTTGAGGCTGTAGGCGTGGTGGCTGTCGGGTGGCGTGGCGATGTACACCGCGTCCACCTCGGAATCGTTGATCAGTGCATCGACGTCGGTGTAGACCCGGGCGATGCCGTGGCGCGTGGCGTAATCGCTCACCGCTTCAAGACGCCGGCCCATCACCGCCACCAACGCCGAACCGGGGGCCTTGTAGAAGGCCGGCCCGCTCTTGCGCTCGGTGACG
This sequence comes from Pseudomonas sp. NPDC087639, assembly GCF_044743385.1. Lineage (NCBI taxonomy): Bacteria > Pseudomonadati > Pseudomonadota > Gammaproteobacteria > Pseudomonadales > Pseudomonadaceae > Pseudomonas > Pseudomonas sp. NPDC087639. The sequence goes on from NZ_JBIUWI010000015.1 coordinate 41,673, forward strand.
TCACCGCAACCGATCATGCCCCAACGCACCACGTCCATTTGTTTTGCTCCTTAGCCGATGCGCAAAGCGCGCAGATCCAGATGCCCGTCCTTGAGTGGTGGACACCAGTAGTAACCGCCGGTAATCGGACGGCTGATGCGATAGAGACCATCGGTGATGCCATCTTCCAGACCGCTCATACGCCGCAGTTGCGCTTCGAACGCATCCAGCGAGAAGCCGAAGGCAAGGAACATCAAGCCCGCGCGATCGCCTTCGATCCACGGCATCGAGCGGCGCACGACGAACGCCTCAGGCGCGAAACTTTCCTGCGCGGTGCGTTTGACGTGGGCGGAAACCGGCGCGTCGTCAATCTCTTCGTTGTCGCTGAGGCGACGGCCCATGATGTTGTCCTTGTCTTCGGCGGACAACTGATGGAAGCCCTTGAGGTCGTGCTGCCACTGCTGGATCGCGGCGAAGCTGCCACCGACCAGACCGTCGGCACCCGCGCTTTGCAGGGCGGCGGCAACGGCGGCGTCATCGTGAGGGTTTTCGGTGCCATCTTCGTAGCCGGTCAGGTCGTGGCCGTCCTTGTGGCGGAAGGCTTCCTGAGCCTCAACCAGACGCAGGGCCGGGGCCAGTGCGGCTTCGAAAGCATTGCAGCGGTTGAGCAGTTCACCACGGTCGACGCCGTGCAGCCAGACCCACAGGGCGTGCTGGGTCGACGGGTTCTCCACACCGACGCCGGTCATGGCCGGGAAGCTGCGCAGGCCGTCGATTTGCACGTTGAGCGCCTTGGCCAGGGATTCACCGAAACCGACCACCGCCGACTTGCCGTCCACCAGATTCATCAGGTTGTCGATCGCCTGCGGCAGTGCTTCAACCGAGGCGAGGGCGAAAAACAGATGACGTGCTTGCGCAGGAACAGGGGTGGCGAGAATGCCCGGCTGGTAGTAACTCATGTGAACTCCTTGGGAAAGTGCGCGGGAGTTTACCTGTGGCCGGAGGGTTTGTGGGGTTGAAACGCCGATGTACTGAGCACGAAGTTCCCTTGTGGCGAGGAGATTTATCCCCGATCGGCGGCGCAGCCGTCGCAAAACAGGTATATGCCGCCTTCCAGAAAAACCGCGCTTGCAGGTTTTTGGAGCCGCTTCGCTGCCCATCGGGGATGAATCCCCTCGCCACAGGGTTCATCTAAACCGTTGCGGTGCTCTCAACGCGCCACGTACTCGGACTCATCCCCGTCCAGCGCTTGAACGCTCGGCGAAAGCTGCGCACATCGCTGTAACCGACCTCTTCGGTAATGCGCTCGATCGGCATGTCGGGATTGGCCAGCAGACTCATCGTCCGCGCCTGGCGCACTTGTTCCAGCAACGCCTCAAAGGTCAACGAATGCTCGGTCAGGCGCCGGCGCAAGGTGCGGCTGCTCATGTTCAGGTCGCCGGCAATCTTCTCGATATGACTGCCCCGGCTCAGATCCCGGGCGATCGCCCGCTCCACCGCTTGAATCAGGTCGAGCTTCTGGTGCACCTGCGCCGCTTCCAGCTCCAGCAAGGCGACCGCCTGACGCAACGCCAGCGAGTGATGATTGGGCAGGTTCACGTCCAGCCAACGCGCATCAATCAGCATGCGATTGTGCAGGCAACCGAAGCGCACCTGCGGGCCGAGCAAACGGTGATATTCGCTGAGGTAATCCGGCGTGGCATGCACGAACTCCACGGCAATCGGCTTGAAATCGGCACCGGCCAACGCCCGCCCGTACACCAGCAGACTGGCGAAAAACTCCTCGACCGCGAACACCTGCACATCGGCGAACGGCAAGCGGCATTCGGCATCCAGATGCACGTGCTCGCCGACCACATCGACGCTGGAAACCACAATCCCGCCGGTGGTGTGCTGATGGCGAATGCCCAGAGCAAAGGCATCGCGCAGGGTCTTGCACAGCGACAGCACATGGCCGAGTAAACCCAAAGTACCCAGCACATTCTGTGCCCCGACCCACAAACCCAGGCCCTGATTGGGCAGCACTTTGAGCGCACGCTGAATCATCGCCACAGCCTGCCGATAGGAAATCCGCTGCGTCGGGTCCTGCAAATCTTCGAGGGTAAATCCCAGGCCACGACACAGGCTCTCGGGCTCGACGCCCTTGCTCTGCGCGACTTCGGCGAGGGTTTGCAGAAGAAACGGCGAGACCAGCGCCAGTTCAAAGGTCGGGTCTTGGACTTTTACGTTCATGGGGGCTAGACATTCCGGAGCACGCTTGATTGTTATTTTTGTTACCGGTTATGTCGAAGGAAGTTAGCACAGGGTTTGTCGACTGTCCGCAGAAGCCCCCCTCAGTGTCCGCCAATACCCTGCCCCGTCGGGCGCCAAGCGCTTATTTCTAGTGTGCCGGGAGTTCTGCGTGCCGGCGTTGCGCCCCACCACAATAATAATGAGGACGGATATGCACCCGAATCGCGCGACATTGCCCTTGCGCCTGGCCCTGACTTTGCTTGGCTGCGCCGCGACCCTGCCAGCCCTGGCCACCGAAGCCGGCGTCGACAACATCGGCACCGGCACCGACGGCTTTTTCATGCTGCCGATGGAGGTCGACAGCCTTCCTGAGAACATGGTCGCGTTCAACCTCTACTACAACCATTACAAGGCGCGAGAGCTCAACATCAGTTCGCTCGGCGGCAAGGTGCCCAATGTCGAGATCGAGTCCACGGCGGTGATCCCGCGCATCGACTATTTGAGTCCGGTGCGCGTATTCGGTGGTCGTCTGGCCGGCTATATCGCCCAGCCGTGGCTGAAGCAGGAAGTCTCGGTGTTCGGCTTGAGCGACACCCGCGAAGGCATGGGCGACACCACCATCGCACCGATCATTCTGTGGGACATGGGCAAGAATCTGACCCTCGGCGCGGCCGTGGAAATCACCGTGCCCACCGGTGAATACAGCGTCGATCGGCTGGCCAATACCAGCAACAACTTCTACACCTACAAACCGCTGTTCTCCTTCACCTGGCTGCCAACGGACAGGACCGAGGTCTCGATGAAGACCACCTACAGTTTCAACGAGAAGAACAAGGACACCGATTACAAGTCCGGGCAGATCTTCCACTTCGATTATTCGGCCAGTTATAAGCTCACCGACGACCTGATGCTCGGCATCAACGGCTACTACCTCAAGCAAACCAGCGACGACAAACAGTTCGGCCACACCGTGCAGTTTGCTGGCGAAGACGTGAACGATGGCGTGCGCGGCAAGGTATTCGCGATTGGCCCGGCGCTGCACTTCACCTTCCTCAAATACGCCAGCGCGGAGATTCGCTGGGTCAAGGAATTCGACGTGGAGAACCGGCCTGAAGGTGAAATGCTTTGGGCGAAAGTCAGCATTCCTTACGCCTTCTGAAACCCACCCCAATCCCCTGTAGGAGTGAGCCTGCTCGCGATAGCGGTGTATCAGTTAATGATGTGTTGCCTGACACACTGCTATCGCGAGCAGGCTCACTCCTACAAGGTATTGCGGCCAATCAAAAGTTTTTAGCAGACAAAAAAAGGGCGACCAACAGGCCGCCAAAACGTACTACACGAGAGTCTTTTACAAGGTCAGTTGCCCACGCTCCTCCTCGGTCAACTGCTGCTTCGCCTGTTCATCCAGCGCCCCTGCCCCCAGCACTTGCACCGGACTGTTCGGGTTGTAGCCCGGCGCCTGTGTGCGGCTGGCGCCATCGCGGGACGGGGCGAGTTGTTCGTTGCCGAAACTCAACACCTGCACGGTGAATACCGACGCCTGGTTCTGCCGCGCTGCCGCTTGTTGCTGACGCGCGACATCTTCGGCGGCCTGGGTGGCAGACGATGCGGCGGAACTGGCCGAGGTGATCGCGCCCGTGTTGACCGCCGAAACCACCGGCACGCCGGTCGCCTTGCCCTGCACCGAGATGTTGGCGGCGTTGACCACCGTCAGGGCGGCGATGTTGACGTTGCCCGACACACGAATGCCCGCCTCGCCCGCATCGATGGTGCCCAACGGCGCGATCAGATCGATGTCGCCCGGCTTCACTTCCGCAATCGGATTAAGCGTGGCGATACCGGCACCGGTGCTCGGCACCGATGGCGACAGCGACACGTTGCCCCAAGTGTCGTAAACGCGTTTTGGCGGTGTGTAGACCACGGTGGTTTTCGAACCGCGACCGGCGTTGATATCCCCCTCGGCCGACCAACCGAGAATCGAGCCGCCGAAGGTGGTCATGATCCGGCTCTGCCCCAGCAAAATGCTGCCCTGGGAGTAGAGCTGAATATTGCCCGAACCCTGGGTGATGATCCCCGCCGTCGATGGCGGCGCCGCGCCTTCGATGCCGAAAACCTGACCACCGCCCGGGGTGAGCATCTGGATATCGCCGCCGAACAGGGTCTTGACCCCGGCGCCGCCGTACAGGGTGATATCGCCGTCGTAGCGGATCGGATTGCCCGCCACATCAACCGTCGGGAACAACGACGCAATGGCGTTGCGACCACGCAGGTAACTGCCCTGACGCGGCCCATCGACATCGTTGTATTCCAGGCCACCGGCACGCAGTTCGGCGAAGTACACCTGGCGCGCAAAAATCGCCTGCTCGGCACTTGGCAGTGCGGCGAAGAAGGCTTGCGCCTGTTCTGCGTCACCACTGAAGTCGTAGCCGAGGGTCAGCCAGCTCTGCAATTCGTCCACGTAGGTCTTGACCACTTTGCCCGGTTGAGCGCTCAACGAGGTATCCGGATTGGCGAGATTCTGCGTGTTCAGATACCGGGCGATGAAGCGCGAATAGTCCGGACCTTGTGCGCCCGCGCCAGCCTGCAACACCACGCTCGCACCCGGCCGGTTATCCCCCGCCACCACCGGCCCTATGCTGTTGATGCTGGCGCGATTATCCATAAGGATGTTGCGCCCGGCATTCACGTCCAGAACCCCTGGCCCCGCGATGTCGAAATTGCTGTAAAGGATGTCGCGCCCGGCCGAAACCCGAGAGACATCGCTTGGCCGACTGTGCACGAACAGATTGCCGGTAGACTGGATCTGTTCGTTGTTGCGCCCCATGCCCCCGGTGGGCGCAAACGTGGGTTGCCCCAGGTTGGTACCGGACGCCACGATGTCGCGCCCCGCCACCATCCAGACCGGGCCTGCCGATTCATACCAGGTGCGTTTCGTGGTCGCGAACGCCAGCGTTTCACCCGTGCGAATACCCACCAGATCACCGGTCAAGGCATAGAAGCGCGCCGGCCCCTGAACACTGCTCAAACCCGAGTAGCTATCGGGACCAAAAGCAAAGAGTGGATAGCGCGAATTGGTCTCCGCCAGCACACCGTCACTGCCGGCGTTGGTCATGATCGGGCGACTGAATGTGTTGTTGCCGTAGCCATTGAACGCAGGCGTAAACGGTGTGGCGAGCGCCGATGGGCTGGCACCCGACTGGTTGATGGCGTAGCCCCCGGCATAGATCGAATCACCGGCGATCAGTTCGAGCTGCCCCGCGTTCGAAGGCGCCAGCAGCAGCGAATAGGTCAAGGCCGGTGCTGCGTTGCCTACACCGTAAGCCGCTGACGGCCCGAGATAAATCGAACCCTGGCCAGCGACGGCGCGCAGTATCGACGGGATCACGTAGCGATCATCGGTGGGCGAAGTGTTAAGCCCGGCGACAGGACCCTGCCCAGTGGTTTCCAGCAACTGGGTGTTCGGCGTCAGGTTGCCGCCCGCCGAGAACAGATCGATGGCGGTGTGATCGGTCCACAGCGAAAAACCAGTCAAGCCGCCACCGGCGTGGTAAACGCCATCGGCCGTGGTAAACGGTGTGGAGTTCTGCAAACGCACTCGGCCTGGGTCAGTCGCACCACCCAATACCAGATCACCTCGGGTATTGAGGCGCATGCCCGAGTCGCCGGGAATCAGCACCACCCCGCCACTGGCATTACTGGCCGTCGAATTGAACGGATCGAAGGCACGCGTTTCCCGTGGATCGTGAAACAGCGCGGATGCGCCGTACTGCAGATTGATCCCGCCCAATGCGGCGCCCGTCAGTTGTGCCGCACCGCGCAGGTTGATGATCGCGCCCTGCAAGTCATGCGTCGGCGTGCCGCTGCCCGACAGACCGGCACGTGCTTGCAGAGAGGGATTGAGGGTGCCACCCAGACGAATATCCAGGTCGCCGCCGCCGGTCAGTTGCAGGTTGCCGTCGCTGTCCACGCGCCCCGTGCTGCCGACAGCCACGATCAAACCCTGACTGCGAGGGTACGACGCATACTTGTCGTCCCCCATGGCCTTGAGCATGCCGGCATCCCCGGCGGCACTCAGGCTGAGGTTACCGCCGCCCAACGTGCCGAATCCGGTAAAGCCCACCAGATACGGTTTGCTTTCCACGCCCTGTTCTGGCAATGGCTGCGCTGCGTAGCTGCCGAAATTGATCCACCAGGCCGTCGGCACATCGTTGTTGCCGGTGCCCTGGCGCCACAGCCAATTGCCCACCGCGACGCTTGGAACCTGCTCACGGGTACCGTCGCCCGTACCGACCGCACGACGACCGAGCACATCACCGGACACCGACCCGCCGGCATTGATCGTCAGATTACCGCCCATCTGCGGATACCAGGCCTGGTAAAGGCTGGCAGTGCCGCCATCGACCCATTTTTCGGCATCGCTGCCGGCGCTGCCCAACACCGAACCATCAGCCGACAAGCGCCCTCGCGCCTGGTTGTAACGCGCATCGACGTTGCTCGATTGAGTGCCGGCGGTGTACACGCCAAAAGGTGAAGCCATGCTCACGTTACCGGCAGCCATCAGATCCAGGTCGCCGGTGCCGGTGCGCAAAACGCTGAACATCTGCGTATGGGCTTCGGCGCTCTTGCGGGGATTGTTTTCAATGCACAGCGCCGGATCGATGGTGCACCAGAACAATTCGTCATCGTTCATCGGCGTGTAATCCGGCATGCCCATCCAGTTACCCGGCGCCCACACCGTGCGCGCCATCGGCGCACAGGCGGCTGGCGCGATGTCACAGAGCACGAGGTATTCCTCGGGAACCGGCTCGTACGGTGTAAAGCCATACTCGTTACCCACGGCCCAGACCAGTTTGCCGGCCACCTCGACCATGGTCAGACCGTAATGGGTGTCCGCCAACTGCAAATGACCGGCGCTGGCCTGAGGCCTCACGGAACGGCTGTCGGCCGCCGAGAGATCAGCCCCTGCCACCATGCGCATCGACCACGACGCACTGCCCGCCGGCAGCATGCTGGCGATGGCCCAGTTGCGACCTTGTTGTGTGCCGTTGGAGGGACGCAGATCCAGGAACACAGTGCCATCTGCCAGCTTCACATCGGTCATGGAGGGAATCAGCGAACCACGCAACAGCTCCAGCGTGGTGCTCAGCATGACACCGACCGTTTTATTGTCGGCATCGACAGCGCCCGGCAGCGGCACGCCTTTGGGCCAGAGCAGGGCCTGCAATGCGGTGGCGTTGTTCAGGCGGATACCCGCGCCCAAACGACTGCCGGCCGGCAGGGTCACACCGCTGTCGAGCAACGTGCCGGCGGCATACAGCAGATTGCCCGCCGCGTCGTGCACATCGCCGGCCAGCACGGTTCCGGCCAGAAGCGTATAGGCTGCGGCCAGCGTGCCCTGTGCGGGCAACACCGTGCCCGCTGCCAGCGTGGCGGCTTGAATCGGCAAGTCGTAGTTCAAGGTGGCGCCGACCGGGAAAAGCGTACCAGGGGCAAGGCTGACCCCGGCGCCCGGCACGATGAGATCACCACCGAACGGCTGTATCCCCGGCACCAGTTTCCAGCCGGCGTCGTCCACGGTTTCCGGCGGCGGCGCGAAACCGTCGTTGATGCTGCCATAGATATCGAGGTTGCCGCCGGCACGAATCAACAGGCTGCCCGCTTCGCCGCTGCCATACACCGAGGTGCGGCGAGTGTGCGGGTTGAGGCTGGCATAACGGTAGCCGGACAAGTCGAGGTCGCCCTGCACCACCAGATCACCCTCGGCGGTTTTGCTGACGATTTCGACACCCGGGCGCAAGTGAAACACATCCGTATAGGCCGCATTGTTGAGGCCGGCCAGTTTGCGTTGCAGCAGATCACTGTTGTTCAGCGCCGCATTGATAAAGCCGTCGCTGTCCGTGTGAATGCGGTCCAGGTAGGCCTGATCGATCACTTGATACGGACGACCGCTGGCCGCCGGGTCGGTGCCGTCGGCGGCATCGCTGTAGCGACGCACGGCGTTCAGCCCGATAGAGCGGGCACCTTGAATATTGACGGCACCGCTGGCATCGATGGCAATGTCATTGCCACCCAGGCGTGGTGCATTCAGCTCCAGCGTTCCCCGCGGCAAGCCATCGCGTTGTCCCGCCAGGTTTCCAGCCAGCGCATCGGTGCCGTGGCGCAGGTCGATTCGTGCGCCGGCCGCCAATGTCAGCACGCCATCACCGGAATTGAGTTCGACCATGGCCCGGTTCGGGGCGTCGATGATCTTGCCGTAGCTGTCGACACGCAGTATGCGGCCATGGGCATCCAGCACCGCGTTGCCCGTCAGGCTCAAACCGTTTTTGCCGGCCAGGCGAATGCTGCCGACCCGCTCGCCACTGGCATCGATCAGCCCGGCCACGGTCAGGCTACCGCTGTCCACCGAGACATTGACCTCGCCTGCTTTGAGCTCGTTACCGATGACCAGATCACCCTGCTTGAACTGAAAGCTGCGACTGCCGGTCACCCCTCCCGAATTAAGGCGCTGGTTGAGGCTGGCAAAGGCCGGGCTCAACTCGCCGTCCAGGCGCTGGGCACGAATGTCCACACCCCCGGCCTTGTACGGTACCCACGTGCCGCCGGCATCGTAGTAGCCGCTGCTGGTGCCGACGATCTGCCCTTGCAGATCAACCTGTCCGGCGCCGCTGGCCAGGGCCACAACGCTCAATTGACCGGCCTGATTATTGACGGCCGACAGATCGATTCGCGAACCGGCCGACTGACGAATATTGCCGTTGTTGCTGTGCAACGACACATCGCCGCCCCAACTGTATTTCTTCACATCGTTGAACGGCAGAACCCGACCCGCCATGTCCACCTGCGCGCCGCCGCCAAGGATCAGATCATCCTCGGCATTGACCAGCAGTTTGCCGCTGGCCAGGACGATGCGGCTGTCGAGCACGACGCTGCGTGCCGTCAGACTCAGTTGCGCACCGAGGGCATCCGCCGCGGCCGTTGTCGCGGTGCCGCTCAGGGTCAGGAGGTTGCCGGCCTTGAGTTCACTGACCGAGGCGGCTTCCCCGGTCAACAGTGGCGTGCGCAGATTGAGATTGCCACCGCTGTAGCTGAAACCCGTGACCGCGTCGTAAGCCCCTTGGGACTCGTACACCGCCAGGCTGCCCTTGTGGTTGGCGGTGATGCGCTCGCTGGCATTGAGGTTGACGTTGGCAAAACCCAGGGTCAGGCGGTTGTTGAGATCCAGCCCGTTGGGTTGCGGATTCGGGCCATAACCCAGTTCGATCCGTTGCGCTTGAATATCCAGCGTGCCGTGCCCGTTACCGGCGCCATCCGTGACCACCGTTCCCGGAGCCTGAGTCGCCCCGTTCCAGATCAGATTCCGGGTGCGGATCGTCGCCACGTCACTGGCCGCGCCCGAACCGTAAATGGCCGGGGTGCCCAGCACCAGATTCTGCAAGCGGCTCTCGCCGGTCTGTGGGTCTAGTGTGTCGAGGGTAACGCTGCCGAAAAAGTTGAACGCATCGCGGGCCACCAGATTCAGGGTCTCCAGGGCGGGTGCGCCAAATTGCGTGTCGCCCTGCAACAGCCGATCCAGCACGTTCTGGTTAAGCGTCAGGCCCGCCGGCATACGGCCGCTGGCCGCTGCCAGTGCTTGCGTACTGCCGGCATTGACCACGCCAACCGACAGTCCGAGTTGGCGGGTGCCGAAGCGCACGCTCTCGCCCAGTTCGAAGTCTTTGTCGGTGGCGGCGATGATGCTGCCGTTGGAGTACAGCAACGCCGGGGCGGTGCACTCAGCCGTCGGACAGTTGCCGATACGAATGCTGCCACCTCCGCCCCCGGCAGGCGCAAGCACCGGCGTCCAGCCGTTGGAGACCACCAGCAGACTGGAACGCTCCGGTACATAGACGAAACCGGCCGCCGCATCGTACGGGACGGCACCTCGTCCCAAGGTATTGATGCCCGCTCCCGCATCAATGGTGATGCCGCCACTCTCGCTGTTGGTGCTCAAAACAACTTCCGGCGCTGACAGGATCGCGCCCTCCCGCAGGCGGATGGCGGAGGTATTGCTGAGCACCTTGATCGAGCTGCCCTCCGAACCGTAATACACGGTCGGGGTGCCACCGATGGTCAGACGTCCGGCATTCAACCCGTTGAGGGTGTCGGCGTACAGCGATACACCGGCGAACCCGGCCGTTCGCGTATGCCCGGCGCCGAGAATCTCGAACTCACCGCCGGTATAACCGCCCTGGACAACCGCAGTGCCGATGACCCCGCCGTCGGCAGGCTTGAACAGCACTTGCCCGTTGAAGTCCAGTGCCGAGTCATGGTCGCCACCGCTGACCATGCGCAGGTGCAGCGTGTTGCCGTCCAGCGGCGTGCGGGCACGTGGCAGACCGCGTCGCGCAGCATCGTTGAGCACAAATTGGGTGAACCCGGTTTCGTTGTACTGCGAATAGCGCCGCAGGACATCGGCCGACGTCACAGTCACCTGGTTGGGCAGGCTGTCGCGAATACCGGTGTTTGCAATCGACATCTGCCCGGCCGTGGTCCACGAACCATTGCGCAACTTCAACGCATTGCCCATGGGACCGGCAATCGCCGGACTATTGATTTCGACCCGGAAGGCACCGGGTAACAAGGCAAAGGTCGATGGCAACAAGGTGTAGGTGCCTGGCGCCAGCCCTGCGATACCCGCCCCGAGAGTGATTTGCTGGCCGATACGCGGATCGACTGCACCGGCCTCGGCCAGCATCGGCGCGTAGCGGCTCTGGTCACCCGCGACGATGGCATACACCGGGTTGCTCGCCAGCCCCGGCAGACTGAAGGTGCCATCGGTGGCATTGCGTACCAGCGGATTGAAACGCGCGTCGGTAGAGCCGCCTCGCCCGGAAACAAAACCGGCCCCGCGCAAATCGCCGCCGCCCGAAAGATCGATCAGCGCTCCGGCCTGCACATCGGTGTATTGCGCATCGAGTATGACCCCGGAGGCCGCACCGGCGATGCCATTCAGAATCACCGACTTGCCGTTGTATTGATAGTCGATGCCGTCGGTGGTGCCACCATAAGGCATTACCAGTCCGGCGGCGCTGACAGACGTCACGCTCCCCGGCAGCAGATGAAGCTCACGGGTTTTGACAAGGATGTCGTCACCCAAGGAGATCAACCCCAAAGGCGCACGAATGACGCCACCCTGCTCGATCTGACCTGCACTGAGTGTCAGGCTGCCGAACACCGAATAAGGCAGTGTGGTCGGCGCTGGCCCGTGGCTGCCGATACGCAACGTATGCTCCGGCACCGATCCGGCCTGACTCTGATAGCCCACTCGCACTTCAGCCGAGACCCCGCTGGCCGGGTAGATTTGCGCAGCCCGCAACTGCATGTCACCCGGAGTCCACAGACGGCTTCGCTGCTGCTCATCGGTCGGCGCGAGGAATCGCATATCACCCTGGCTGTCGAGCGTCACCAGACCAAAGCCACTTCGGCTGACCGCAAGCGCGGGTGCGCCCGATTGCACGAGGGTCCCCTCGGTACCGAATGAAAGCGAGTTGCCCAGGTCCAGCAGGTTCGCGCTGGCATTGAATTGCGCGCTGGACAAGTGCGCGGTCGGGTTGCTCAGGACCCGTGGACGAATCTTGGCGTCCGAACTCAGGTAAGTGCCCGGCCCTGACAGGCGCAGATAAGGTGCGCTGAGATTGATCCGGGCGCTGTCTTTCGCCGACTCGGCCAGGGACAGGGAACCGGCGAACAGACTCAGGCTCTGCCCCATGTGCAGGTCGACATCGCCATCGAATGTCATCAGTCCATTGCTCAGCAGACTCACGCTATCGAAGCCGCCGCTCATCAACTGATCAGCACTCAAGCGCGTACGTCCGTAGCGCAAAAGTGGCGAGGCTTGCCCCGCTTGCAGCGCCTGCGGCAGTGCCTGTGCCGGCCCTTGGCCGATGATCAGTTCCCGTGGCACCCGTACCGCATTGCTCAAGTTCGCAGCACCGTACGCCGGAGTATCCAGAGCAATCTCCAGACGCCCGCCCGCCGCCCCGGCACCACCGGCATTGGCCTGCAGGCTGCCCTCGATGAACAGGCCATTGTAGGAACTCAGGGTGATCCGGCCGCCATCGGTGGCTACGCGAGCGGGACCTTGTCCGCCGTTGTCGAGGACGGCTTGCGTACCGGACGCGTCCAGGCGCGCACCCTGACGGACGATGACATAAGCGTCGGCGGCGGTCGCAGTGATCTTCTTCGCATCAATCTCGCCACCGAGGATGATCGAGCCACCCTTGCCGACCTGGCCGTAAACGCGGCCCAGCGCATCAACAGCAGTCGCTGCCCGGCCGGCCACGTCGAGCACGGCATGTTCACCGATCCAGATAGAACGGTTGTGTGCCGTCGGATCGGCCTCCTGCAAGGACGTCGCCACATCAATCGAACCGAATTGCTGTTGACGGATATCGATGGCGCCGCCCCAGGCGTTGAGTTCCCCGTCAACCGTGATCTGACCGGCCCCGCGCACGCTGATGCGCTGGCCGGGATCGACGCTGATACGTGCGCCCTCGCCAATCGACAACGGGCTGTTGGCGGGATCAATCAAGCCCACTAGCGTCCCGCCTGCCTGTAAGGCGACAGAAGCGCCGGCCCTTTGCGTCAATACGCCCTTGAGCGGGTTTTCCTGGAACAGCGAAGGCGTCCACAGCTCAAGCGCCGTGCGCGGCGACGTACCGGAGGCAAGGGTCGAGACGGATTCGCCGAATCGATAGACCGGCATCAGCACATCGACGGCGGTTTGATCGGCCACTTCCAGGCCCTTCAGACCGATGATGTTGTAAGCGCTGAACCCCGTGCGGAACAACTCCGGAGTCAGACGCAAGGTCTGTTCATCGGTAACGTTGCCGGAGGACCCGATCAGGACCTTGTTGGCCTGCACGGTCAGCGTACCGCCGCCACTCACGCCATAACCCTGCACATCGCCATCGAGCACCATGCGTGACTGGCCGGGCGCACTGTTGGCGCTGGCTTCCAGGGTCACGTCGCCGCCCTTGCCGCCCCGTGTCTTGCCGTTGGCCAAGACAGCGCCGCCCGAGGTGACATCGACCAGACTGCCGCCGGCCAACTGAATGTCGCCGCTGCTGCGGATCGACACCGTCCCGCCATTGAGGTAGGCCAGGCTGGCAGCGTCGTCCGGGCTACTCAACAGGTTGCTCCACAGGCCGCGAGTCTGCAGCTGCACACCTTGCGCAACCGTGACGCGAGCCTGCTGGCCTGCTGGCACCTGGAGAGCGGTGTCATCACGCCGATCCGTGGCGAGCTGGTTCAAAACGTTGCCCAGATGCAGGCTGCCGCCCTGCGCAACCAGATCGGCATTGATCTGCACGTCAGGGCTGAACAGGGTGATGTCTGCCCCGTGATCCACCGTCACGCCGTCATTGACTTCAATCGTGTTTTTGGCCGAGATCTTCAGCGCCCCCAGCTGGAAACCATTGAGCAGCCCGGCATCGAGAAACAGTTTGCCCTGACGCTCTTCAGCAACCGCGTCTGTCAGCCCTGCGCTCACAGCGCTGGCACGCTCGCCACCCACCTGCACCTGATCGAGCAACGGGTTGAGTTGATAGAGCACGCCCGCACTGGCGGCAACATAAGCGGCGTCGTAACTGCCAATGACCAACTGCCCGCGCCGCGCCCGGGCGGTCTGGGCCTGGGCATAACCGTCCAGGCCTGCGCGCGGTGCCTGGTTCTGCCGTTCGCCCTGAAACACCTCACCCAACAACTGGCCGTCCAGCACGGCGTTGCTCGTGGCGATCACCAACTGTCCGGCGTCACGGCCCACGGTGTACCCGGCTTCCTGACGACGTGTCGGCGCGATCAGCGGACTATAGAAATATTCAGTCTGGCCCCAGCGCTCGCTGTGACTTTCGTAACCTTTGTAAAGACCGCTGTAGAGAATATCGCCCGGCGCACGCGACACTTCGTATAACCGCCCGTCCGTACCGCGCAGCCAACTCTGGCGAATCTCGCCGCCTTGCACATCGAGCGTGCCGCCGGACACATTGATCAGCGAACCTTTTTCGCTGATCACGTCATTCCCGGAAAAACGCACCTCGCCGCCCTGAGCCATCCATTCACCGATGCCATGGCCCTGAGTGCCAAGGTATCCGCCGACCTCCAACAAGCCACCGGCGGTGTACCAGCGGTCGGTAGCGTAACCGTTGGTGCCGGCCGGCACGAACACCAGTTCGCGGACATCGACCCAGATATCGTTACTGTTGAGCGCACCCTTCTCGCGATTGACCGGCGCATCACGCTGCTCGTTGCCCTGCACATTGATCTTGATGTTGTTGGCGTCCATGGCCACTTTCACGCCCAGCGCGCCGGACACGTCGACCACCGCCCCCTCGCGCAACAGACTGCGTCGTCCGGCCGCGACCGCCACCTGCCCGCCGGTGGCGAGCGTGATCGAGCCGCTTTTGAATTCGACGGTGCCGCCACTGCCGATATCAATCCGCGACTGGTCGCTGCGAATCCGGTTATTGGCGTTCACACCGATCAACGCCGCCTCGCGCTGACTGTCCAGCGCAGTCAGATCGCTGCTGTCGAGCAAGATCGCACTGACGCTGCCTTCACCCAGCGTCACACTGCCTTGAGCATCGCTGGCTGGATTGAGCAAATGCACGGTGCCGCGCGTCGCGACCGAGGTGCTCGCCAACAGCACGCCGTTCTGCCGAACGTCGCGGCCGGTCAGGGTGATATCGCCGGTAGACGCCTGAATCAGACCGGTGTTGCTGACCTTGCCAGTGCTGTCAGCCTTGAAACCGGGAATGACTTCGCTGCCCAAAGTGGTGGAATAACCATTGCCTTCGGTGCCCGAGCCCTTGCGGATGTAGAAACGGTCGCCCGCGCCCAGCACTGTCTGACCTTTGGCCGTGCTGATAGAACCGTCGTTGTGCACTTCCTGGCCAAGCAACAAGGTGTAGCCACCGGAGTCGGTCGAGAGCGCAGGTTGATGCGTTTGTATCGACGCGCCACGCTCCACCAGGACATTGCCAGCGGCGTCGGTAAACGTCGGCTGACTGCCGGTGCTGTCGAAATACAGACCCCGATCGCGAAACTGTGCATCGCTCATGTTCGCGGCTGCCGCCACCAGATTGCGCACATTGACCTGACTGCTGCCGCTAAACACGATGCCGTTGCGGTTGATCAGCATCACCGTGCCGTCCGCTTTGATCTGCCCCTGAATCTGGCTGGGCCGTGCGCTCGGATCGTTGATGCGGTTGAGCACCGCCCAATTGGACTGCTGGGCAAATTCCACCGTCGTATTGCGCCCGACGTTGAAGGTTTCCCAGTTGAGAATCGCCTTGTCGGCGGTCTGCTCGATCTTGACCGTGGTCTTGCCGTCCGCCTGGGTTTGTTGCGGGCCTTTGGCGTTCATCCAACCCTGAGACAGGCTGTTATCGACCTTCAGGCCGCCCTCGCCCAATCCATCCGGAACGACCTGCACGCTGCCCAACGCGGCGGCACGTCCAGCGGCTTGTGCCGCCTGCTGAGCGGCGATCGCCGCCACGGTGTTATTGAGTGTCTGCAAAGAACGCTGCAACTGCTGGCTGGCCCGTTGCTGCTGCGCCAGCGGCGGGGTCATCCCCGGCAGACCGCCCACACCCGGACGCGATGCCGCCGCCTGCTGCGCCGCCCCCTTGGCGGCAAACCAACCGGAACTGAACGCCGTCGCCGCTTCGGCACTGCCCGCCACCAGACACAAGGCGACGGCTTGCGCCAACGGCTTGAGCAGCCACTGTGCGGGATCGCCCACGCCACGTTTGATCGGCTGGATACGGGTACTGCGACGGGAGGTGCGAGCAAGCATCACTACAGGTCCTTTTGGGTGGCAGGTCGGATCAGCCCTGCTGTTACGACATAGGCGGTTGGCGAGCCTCACGACCGAACGGATGTCACACAAACTTCATGATCAAGGTGTAAATCGGCAAAAAAAAGCAGCAGCCCGAAGGCTGCTGCCGTTTTATTGCGCTTGAAACGAGGCTTACTGAGGACGACCAATGCCGTTGCAGGCGTTGGCGTTGTTGATGTCCAGGTTGTTGCCCGAGGTGTTGGTGATGAAGTTGGCGGTCACAGCGGTTTTCCAGTTGTTTGGAACCGGCGTGAAGCTGTGAGCGACGGTGGCAACGTTGTTGCCCGGATTGCTGTAGTGAGTGGTCAGGAAGGCTTTGACATCAGCGGCCACGGCTGCGTCCTTGTAGCACTGGCCGAAGATGAAGTTGGTGTAAGCCACGATTGGATAACCGCTGGCCGGGTTAGGCACGACTGGCGCCCACTGTGCAGGGTTGGAAGGCGTGGTTGGCAGGGCTGCGGTGCTCAGCGCCAGCGTCACGTTGGCGTTGGTTGGCTGAACGCCATTGATGCGGGCAACCACGGCATTGCTGGTGGCATTCACGCCGTCCGGACCGACATAACCGATGGAACCGTCTACAGCGTTCACGGCAGTCGCCACTTCAGCGGTGTTGGCTACGCCAACCCAAGTCGATGGCAGTGCAGAACCGGCTGGCAGACGAGCGTTGGTGAAGGTGGAGTTGACGGCGAATTTGCCTGGGCAGACGGCATTCAGGTGGCGGCTGAGGATTTCAGTGGTGCCACTGGAAACGCTGCGGTAAACCACACGGATCGGTGTGGTGTCGGCGGTGCCCAGCAAAGTGCCCCAAGTGGTCGCGGTGCCCGAGAGCGCATCGCACAGTTGAGCGCTGGTCAGGTTAAGTGCGGTCTGACCGGTTTTTTTGTAAGGAATGGCAACCGACGTGGCCACCGATGGCAACTGGATCAGCGGACCGTACGAAGTACCGAAGTTGGTGGTGTAGGTGCTCAGTTCCGAAGCGCTGAGGATCGAGTCGCTACCGGCGAAATGCACAGTGCCGGTGGTGCTGAACTGTGCAGCGTTGTTGGTCAGGAAAGCACTTTTGCCGACGCCGCTACCGGTCACGGCGTAGCTGAAGTTGGCAGGCAGGATGCTGTTGGCAGAGCCTTTGTACAGAGCGGCAGGCAGTGAAGCGCCACCACCGGTAACGGCCATGGCTTGAGCGGAGGCCAGAGCGGCGACGGTCAGGGAAGCTGCGATCAGAGTGCGCTTGAACATGAAGAATCTCCTTTTCAACGTTGGTGTTTGAACACAGGTTTTCAGGGAACTTGCATGAAACCGGGAGGACTCACCGGGCCCTCGCTAGCGCTGGCCTTGGTTAAGTCGCACTGAGAAATTCGCAGCTTCCGGTGACAGATAAAGGAAAAAACCTCGGGAGGTGCGCGGTGATTTTCGGGGGGATTTCTCGGGTGTTCAGGGGGATATGCGCAGCGTCTGGATCAAGGCTTTGGCTGAATCGGGCTGGAGCCGTTGACGGGTCGTTGCAGATGACAGAAAGGAGAACCCGAGGATGGGGGAGTCAACGGTCGGGTGATGCTGAAGTCCTGGGAAAAAATCTGGATTATTTATTGCCTTGACTGGCCCCTTCGCGAGCAGGCTCGCTCCCACAGGGTTCTGTGTTGTGAATTAAATTGCATTAACAACTTCAATCCCTGTGGGAGCGAGCCTGCTCGCGAAGAGGCCCGATCAGACACCATCAAAACCTGCTACTGCACCAACTGATTGATCTCAATGATCGGCAACAACACCGCCATCACAATCACCAGCACCACCCCACCCATCACCACAATCATCAGCGGCTCAAGCAGCGCCGTCATGCCCATCGCCCGGCGCTCGATATCCCGGGACAAGGTTTGCGCCGCGCGTTCAAGCATCGGCGGCAGCGAGCCGGTTTTCTCGCCGCTGGCAATCAAGTGAATCAACACCGGCGGGAACACATTCTCCACCCGCAACGCTGCCGCAAGGTTCACGCCTTCGCGCACCTTGGCCGTGGCGTCGCTGACGCTCAGGCTCAAGCGGTCGTTGGACAAGGTCTGGCGCGCTGCTTCCAGCGCCCGCAGCAACGGCACGCCAGCACCACCGAGAATCGCCAGCGTCGAGGCGAAACGCGCGGTGTTCAGCCCCAATATGAAACGCCCGAACAGCGGCAACTTCAGCACCCGATGATGCCAACTCAGGCGCGCCGCCGGATTACGCAAATACAAACGCCAACTCCAGAACGCCCCGGCCATGACCGCAGCACACAACCAGCCCCACGCCCGAATGAAATCACTGGCGGTGAGCATCGCCAGCGTCAGCCCCGGCAGATCCTGCCGCGCCTGGGAAAACGCACTGACCACCTGCGGCACCACGTAACTGAGCAAGAAAATCACAATGCCGATCGACACCAACCCGACCACGCCGGGATAGATAAACGCCGTGAGAATCTTGCCGCGCAGGTTATTACGCTCCTCGATGTAATCGGCCAGCCGCTCCATCACCTGCGCCAGATCGCCGGACTCTTCCCCCGCCGCGATCAGCGCGCGGTAGATCTCGGGAAAATCCCGTGGCCGCGCCGCCAGCGATTCAGCCAGACGCATGCCGCTGCGCACGTCGGCACGCACGGCGCTGAGGGTGTGGGCGATGTGCTTTTTCTCGGCCTGTTCGACCGTGGCGCTCAACGCCGCTTCCAGTGGCAGACTGGCGCCGAGCAGGCTCGCCAGTTGCCGCGTGGCCCACGCCAGATCGTTGTCCGAGAGTTTCGCGCTGAACAATCCACCGCCGCCATGCTGGGCGACATTGCTTTCCTTTTGCACCGACAACGCAGTCAAACCACGTCCGCGCAAGGCACTGAACGCGGCCGTCTGACTCTCGGCCTCCAGATGCCCGGACTCGATCTTGCCGGTCGCGTCGGCGGCTTCAAAACGATAGCGATTCATCAGGCGTCCCGTGTCACACGCAGAATTTCTTCGGGGGCGGTGGCGCCACTGCGAATCCAGCGCTCACCGTCCTCGCGCAGGCTGAACATCCCGGCCTTGGCGGCAGCCGCGCGCAAGGCCTGCTCCCCTGCCCCTTGGTGAATCAGCGTGCGGATGTCGTCGTCGATGCAGAACAATTCGTGAATGCCGGTGCGGCCGCTGTAGCCGGTGTGATTGCACGCTGCGCAACCGACCGGGCGCCAGGTGCCGGGGCTGGACGGGTCTTCCTGTTTGCACTGGTTGCATAGCCGTCGCACCAGTCGTTGCGCCAACACCCCGAGCATCGACGACGCCAAAAGAAACGGCTCCACGCCCATGTCGATCAAACGGTTCACCGCCGACACCGCGTCGTTGGTGTGCAACGTCGCCAGCACCAGGTGACCGGTCAGCGAGGCCTGCACGGCGATTTGTGCGGTTTCCAGATCGCGGATCTCGCCGATCATGATGATGTCCGGGTCTTGCCGCAGAATTGCCCGCAGTGCCAGGGCAAAGGTCATGTCGATCTTGGCGTTGACCTGAATCTGGCTGATGCCCGGCAGGTCATATTCCACCGGGTCTTCC
The DNA here is from genome assembly GCF_044743385.1 of Pseudomonas sp. NPDC087639. Taxonomy (NCBI): domain Bacteria; kingdom Pseudomonadati; phylum Pseudomonadota; class Gammaproteobacteria; order Pseudomonadales; family Pseudomonadaceae; genus Pseudomonas; species Pseudomonas sp. NPDC087639. The sequence goes on from NZ_JBIUWI010000015.1 coordinate 61,296, forward strand.
ACGGTGAGGATGTTGCTGGTGCTCGCATCCAGCCGCGCCAGCGCCGCGTAGAGGCTGGTGGTCTTGCCGCTGCCCGTGGGGCCGGTGACCAGCACGATGCCGTGGGGCTGGCGGATCAGGTGATCGAGCTTGGCCAGCACCTGCGCGTCCATGCCCAACGTTTCCAGATGCAAACGCCCGGCCTGTTTGTCGAGCAGCCGCATCACCACCCGTTCGCCGTGGCCGGTGGGCACGGTGGAGACGCGAATATCAATCGGCCGCCCGGCCACACGCAAAGCAATCCGACCATCCTGCGGCAGGCGTTTTTCGGCGATATCGAGCTGCGCCATGATCTTGATCCGAGACACCAGCGCGCCGTGCAAGGCCTTGCGCGGCGAGACCACGTCACGCAGGGTGCCGTCGACGCGATAGCGCACCACCGAATGGGTTTCGAACGGTTCGATGTGAATGTCACTGGCCTCGTCGCGGGCGGCCTGGGTGAGCAAGGCGTTGATCATGCGAATCACCGGCGCGCCGTCCTGGGTGTCGAGCAGGTCGGTGATCTCCGGCATGTCCTGCATGAGGCGATCGAGGTCGACTTCGTTTTCGGCGGCACCGACCACAGCGGCAGCGCTGCCGGTATCGGCGTAAGCACTGGTGAGCAACCCATCGAGTTCATCGTCGCGCACCCGCTCGACCTTGGCCGCACCGAACTGCCGGCGCACTTCGCTGATCGACCACCCCGGCGTCGACGGGCACACCGTCAACACCCCGTCGCGCAGCAGAATGCGTTGGGCCTTGGCCCAGGCGTAAGGCAACGAACTCATCTAGGCACTCCCCCACAATCCCCGGTGGGAAAAGATTTCTGTTGGGCAGTGATTTTCCCTGTGGCGAGGGGATTTATCCCCGATGGGCTGCGCAGCAGCCCCAAAACCTGCAATTCCGTTTTGCCAGATGCACCGCGTCTACCGGACTTACGACTGCTACGCAGCCGGTCGGGGATAAATCCCCTCACCACAGGATTCACTGCAACTTTGGGATCGGCGCTCATAACCGTGGGCCTGTTTTGATCGGCACGGCTTTGATGGTCGCACGGGGTCCCGAAGCCGGAACCGAATCAGGAACCCCTTGCGCCGCCGCAGGCAATTGCGGCGCCTGCATATCGGGCATCGCCCAGCTGCGCTCCGGCTGCAAACCACCCTGTGCGCGGCGCATGAAGTCGTAGCGATTGAGGGTGATGCTGCGCCCCGCTTCGCTGTCGCGAATGATGTACGGGCGCAGGAACACCATCAGGTTGGTCTTGGTGATCGCCCGGCGTTCGTTGCGAAACAACGCGCCAATCCCGGGGATGGTCGACAGCCAAGGCACTGCGTCATTGCTCTGGCTGTAGCCATCCTGCAGCAAACCGCCGAGCACCATGATCTGGCCGTCGTCGAGCAGGATGCTGGTGTCGATTGCACGTTTGTTGGTGACGATACCCGCCGCTCTCGCGCTGGTGGACGCGCGTTCGTCGATGCTGCTGACTTCCTGATAGATATCGAGCTTGACCGTGCCGCCCTCGGAAATCTGCGGACGCACGTTGAGCTTCAAACCCACCTCTTCGCGGGTCACGGTCTGGAACGGGTTGTTGCTGGTGCCGCCACCGCCGGTGACATAACTGCCGCTGACAAACGGAATGGTCTGGCCGACAAAAATACTCGCCGCTTCGTTGTCCAGCGTCAGCAGATTCGGCGTCGACAGCACGTTGGTGCCGCCCTTGCTCTTCAAGGCCCGGGCCAGCACCTTGAGGTCGAGAATCTTGCCGATGCCGGGAATATCGACCGTACCGTTGACGTAGCCGAGGTTCAAACCCTGCGGCAGCGCATCAATGCTGGTCTTACCGCTGAGATTGAAGCCGGAACCACCAAGATTCGCGCCACCAATCACGCCATTGCCACCCAGATTGCCGGTCTGCCACTGCACACCGAACTCACTGGCATCGTCCTCGCCGACTTCGACGATCAGACTTTCGATCACCACTTGCGCACGGCGCTGGTCGAGCAAGTCGATGACTTCACGCAAGTTGCGATACAGCGGCTCCGGCGCCGAAATCAGTAAGGTGTTGGTGGTCGCGTCAGCCTGAATCGTCACGCCACCAGCGCTGAAGGCGACGTTCTGTTCGCTGGCCTGAGTGCCGCTGCTGCCGGTTGGGCTGCTACCCTGCGCATAACTGCCGCCAGTGCTGCCATTGCTGGAGGTGGTCGAGGTCGTGCCGCTGGTTTGCGTGCCGCTCTGAGCGCTCGAACCGCCATTGCTACCGTTGCTGCCCATCGCACTGAGCACCGAACGTGCAGTGTCGCTGGTGCCGCTGTCGCTCTCGCCAGTGAGCAAACCGCGTAACGCCTGCGCCAGTTTTGCCGCTTGCGCGTTACGCAGATACACCACATGCAAGTTGCTCGGATTGCTTTGCGCGTTGTCGAGTTTGTAGATCAGGTTGCGCGCCAGCTCGGTACGTTCAGGGCTGCCGGCACGAATGATGATGGTGTTCGAACGCGGATCGCCAATCACGGCGATTTTCTGCGTCGGGTCGTTGCCCGGCGCGTCCAGCAAATCGGCCACCATTGGCGCGATGTCAGCGGCGATGCCGTTCTGGATCTGCACCACATCAGTGTCGATGGCGCTCTGTGTGTCGATGCCCGCGATCAACTGCGCAACACGATTGAGGTTCTCGGCATAATCGGTGACGACAATGGTGTTGTTGCCGGGGTAAGCGTTGATCGGGTTGTTCGGCGAGACGATCGGCCGCAGCACTGGGATCAGGTTCACCGCGTTCTCGTATTGCAGGCGAAACGTGCGCGTGAGCATGCCATTGCCGGCCGGTTTGTCCGCGTTATAGATCGGCCCGCCAAGCAGTTTCGCGTCGGCCTCCGGCACCACCTGGGCGACGCCACCGACATCGACCACGGCGAAGCCTTGCATGCGCAGCGCCGACAGCAGCATGTCGTAAGCCTGACGCGCCGGCACCTGCCCCTCTGAAACCAGCGTCATGTTGCCCTTGACCCGTGGATCGACGAGAAACTGCTGGCCGGTCGAGCGCGATAACGCGCGCACCACCGCTTGAATATCAGCATCGACAAAATTCAGCGTCACCGGTTGCTCGCCCAACGGATTGCTCGGCAATGTGGTTCCACGAGCAGCGCCACCGCCACGGCTACGCTCGGTGATGTTGTGCAATTGCTTCGGCGCCGGTCTGGCTTGGGCCTGCGCGCGCTCCCGATCCAGTACCGCGTCACCGCTGCGCTGAGTGTTGGCCAGCGGCCGACCGAGTTCGCTGTCGACCAGCAACGGCGGCTGGTTCTGCGGTGTGCTGGTGTTGCTGCACGCGCTCAACGCCATCAGCAGCATCGGCAGTGCCATGCGTACCGGTTTGGACCTTGACCCCTTCATGAAGCTTCCTTAGCGCCCAGCGCCTGATCCATGCGAACGGTGCCTGACAAAGTGCCGGCAGTGACTTCGGTCGAAGCGTTTTCCACGCGTTGCAAACGGGCCTCGACCACTTGCAGAGAAAGTTGCGACGGCTGGCTCAGCAGCCAGTCGAGTACTGCGTCGGCTGGCGCGGCGTCGAAGGTCAACTGCCATGAACCGGCATCCGCCGCCTGTAATTGATAGTGCCCGGCCAGACCACTGGTCTGCAGGGTTTGCTCCAGTGACTGGCCAACGCTTTGCCCATTCGGGCGCACGCTGACGTCACGCAGCAGCACTTCCAGCGCTTCGGTCTGGGCGCGCAACTTCGGGGTTTCGGTTTGCCAATAGCTGATTTTTTTCAGCGGTGGCTGGATCAGCGCAACCCAAGTCAGCAAACCGAGCAGCGCGACTGCCATGCCGCCGACCATGCGTTTCTCACGCAATGCCAACGGCTGCCAACGTGCCTGCAACTGACTGTTGAAGCGCTGCCAACGGGCGCGGTACATCGCAAGCGCGGCCTTATTCATCGTCTGCCTCGCTGCTGTTGTCTTGGTTTTCACTGGTGCTGGCTTCAGCGGCCGGGCGTAAGGTCCAGCCATCGTCATCGGCCGTCACGCTGATCCCGGCCTGAGTCAGGGTGCTTTGCCAATCCTTGTCATTGCCGGAACGACGGGCATCGCTCGACAGGCTCAGTTGCAACGTCCCGTCGACATAGGCCAGACGCTCGACGCTACCGGCCATGAACGGCATGCCGGTGCCCGCCTGCAACACCAGGCGACTGAAGTTCTGCGCCGGATCATCGACCGCGCCTTGCTGCCGCGCCGCCAATTGCTGGCGGGCCTGCTGCAGCGGGTTGAGGATCACCGGCAACTCGGGGAAGGCCTGCTTCACCCGTAGACTCATTTGCGTCTTGAGCTGCTGCCCCTGAATGGCTTCGCGCGCGGCATACAGGTTCAAACCGATCACCCACACCGCCACGGCCAACGCCGACAACCCGAGCGCCCGCCCCCAACCCCGATGTTCAGTGCCTTGCTGTTCAAGCGCACCGTGCAAGCCCCAACCCGGTACCGGCCCGGTCCAGCGCTGGGCTTCGCTCATCGGCAGTTCGGCACCGGGTGGCGGCTCAGCGCCGATCCAGTGCAGCGTGACGCCCGGCTCCCACAGCGAGTTGTCGATGCCTTCATCAAACAACGGTTGCACCCGCGCCGATTGCAGACTTTCGCGCAGCAACAGATGGCCGTCCTGCACGCACGCGACCATGCCCGGCAGCACCGGCAAGCTGTACGCCGCCGGGTACAAACCGCGCAGGTTCAGGCCGGACTGCTTGAGTAACTGCGCGAGGTGCAGCAGGCGCTGACGCGGCGCCCAGGCGATCTGCACCCGCCCCGCTTCGTCACGCGGACTGTGGGCGATGTGCATTTCGCTGCTGTCGCCGAGCATCAGCGCCTGCGCCGCGCATTGCACCGCCGCTGCGGTCTTGTTGGCGGGCAGCGGCGGCAGATCGATACTCGCCAACAGACTGTCCGCCGGGTGCAGAAAACACAGCAGCGGCGGCAGTTTCGGCAGCTGAATCAACTGCGCCAACGTCAGCCAGTCTTCACGGCTGACCTGGCCCTGACGATCCAGCCATGCGCAATTCAGCGTGCTGTCCAAGTCCAGTTCCGCCAATGGCGGCAGCGCAACCCTTAACTGAGTCATACGCCCACCCGCGACCAGATCACCTGCGGCAACCGGTCCTGGCTGCGATGCAACAACGCCTCGAGGCTGACCCGACGCTGCTCGCGTCGCGCTTCACCGCGCAGGCGAAACCAGTCGCTGGTGATGCCGACCTTGACGCTGCTGACTTCCAGATTCGGCATGCGCAAGCGGTTGACGAAGTCGCCACGGTTGATGAACCAGCGCCCGGCGTCACGCTCATTGATCAACGCCTGCGCACGCTCCAGCGACAGCCCCGGCACATACGCGGCCAGCACAGGCGCGGTGGCCGTGTTGCCGTTGACCCAGGTGGTCGCGGGAATCACCGTCAGGTACGGCGCCAGTTTGCCGATTACCGCGTCATTCACGCCGTCGACGCTGCGCAAATCATCGAGACTGCGCAGCATCGGCAACGTCGGATTTTGGGGTTTGCGCGAGGCATTGGGCGATGTCGCCCGACCGCTGTCGAAGCCGTTGTTGTTCTCGGCCATTTGCGGATTCAACAGTCGTGGGTACGACTCGATCACCCGCTGACGGATGCGCTGATTCAAACCGGCGCTGATCCCGATCAACTCGCACAAGCGCTGAAACGCCTGCACCTGCGCCTCATCAATACGCTCGTTGGCCACCAGATTGCGCAGGTTGAACTTGCCCTGCTCGTCTTCCAGCCGCCCCTCGAAACCCTGAGCCACCAAGCGCTGCGCCCACGGCTGATCGAGCCGGGTCAGCGGATCGCGCTGGCGAGCGTCCCACAATAATTGGCGACTGATCTCCACGCCGCCCTGCACAATCCAGCGCCCCTGCACGCGCTGCTGATCGGCCTCCAGCGCACGGGTCGAAACGCTCTGGCGCGTCAACATGCCCGCCGCAATCACCGCCACCACGGCCGCAATCAGCAACGCGCTGATAATCGCCATGCCTTGCTGCTTCGCCCCATCAGGCGAACGTCTGTTCATGGCCGGCCTTACAGCTGCCAGGAACCGATATCGGCATTGACGCCGTCGCCGTCCGGCTGACCGTCGGCACCGAGCGAGAAAATGTCGATCTCGCCGTTGGCGCCCGGATTGAGGTACTGATAAGGACGGCCCCACGGATCATTCGGCAGACGCTCCAGGTACGAACGCCAGTTGCTGTTCTTCGCATCCGCCGGCCGCTCCACCAGCACTTTCAAACCCTGATTCATGCTCGGGTAAGTGCCGTGATCGAGGCGATACAGCTTCAAGGCCTGCATCAAACCGCCAATGTCCTGCTTCGCCGCCGTCGCCCGCGCCTGATCCGGACGGTCGAGCACCTTGGGCACCACCATCGCCGCCAGAATCCCCAAAATCACCACCACCACCATGATCTCGATCAGGGTAAAACCCTGCTGCCCACGGGGCTTGCGCGGCGATTGTTCAGGCGGTTTGCACGGTGCGATATCCATCTCGACATTCCTTTGGCTTGATTCGATTCGACGCGCAGTGTTGCAAGAAGATATGTCAGGGATGTTGAAAATCCTCGGGAGTTTTCGTCGTCAAGCCGTCAAGGACGGGGGTTAGCGTCGAGGGCTGTGCTTTGGTTTTGGGCCATTTATGCGTGCGCGTTCCCGAGAAAGCGGATTCACCCTGATAGAAGTGCTGGTGGCACTGGCGATCATCGCCGTGGCGATGTCGGCGGCCGTGCGCGTGGCGGGGTTGATGACGCAGAGCAACGGGGTGTTGCGGGATCGGTCGATTGCGCTGATTGCGGGGCAAAGCCGTTTGGCCGAGTTGCGGCTGGAGGGTCGGTTGCCGATGGGGATGAAAGCGGTGGAGTGTGATCAGGGGCGGTTGTTGTTGCGGTGTGAGCAGGTGATTGGGGCGGCGGAGAATGGGCGGTTGCTCAAGGTTGGCGTGCAGGTGTTTGACCGTAGTGAGGATGCGCCGCCGTTGGCCAGGCTTGAGACGTTGCTGTCCCGAACGGAAAGCCCCTCACCCTAGCCCTCCCGAAACGTCGGACCGCCCATAGTTAGAGGGAACCGATTCGGGGATATTCGAGAGCTGCACCGACCTGAACGTCTCTCTTTGAATCGACAATTGCCAAGTTCACAAAGCCAAATCGAAGGCCCTTCACCAAAGCCATAATCACCAAGGTCTTCCAGGTCGATGTACCCCGCAAGACACCTCGGTCGGCCCCCTCTCCCTCCGGGAGAGGGTTGGGGTGAGGGTAGCTTCTGCCCCCCATCCCGAAAGAATCATTTCCAGAATCGGAGACAGGCCAGAAGCCATCATTGCCATGACAATGCTATCGTCCCCTCCTTTTTCAAATTTCTGACAGATTATGAACAGAGCCAAACCCTCAATCCGGGCCGTTGCTCCCGCACCAGGCATCCCTGAATCAATGGATACCTGACATGACCAACACATCGCAGAACGCGAGATTCAATGAGTTGCTGGCTGTGAACGAAGCCAGTATTGACAGCGCTGAATCCAAAGCCGACCTATTGAACGTGATCCATGAGTTCGCTTCATACAATGGCCCGCTCAAATTCAATAACAAATGCGCATGGTGGTTTTTCGGCACGGGCCTGTTACTGATTGCGAGCACAGTGGCCTTTTATGGGTACATGAACACCTATACCGTCTTATCTTTTTTTTACCGTCTGCAAATTGATCCCGTCTTGTTCGGCATGGTCCCTGGTTTGCTTGGCATCGCGTTTACCGGTGGGAGTCTGGCATGGATGAGCTCCAAAGCTGATCGCTTGCCTTCACTCAGCCGCAGAATTGCTGAACTGTCATCCTACTTCCACAACGGGTTGATTTTCCTGGAAGAAGACTCGGACTGGACCCTCAACGAGCTGGATGCGCAATTTGGTGATTACAGCCGGGGCAACTACAGCCGCGAGTTGGTCGAGTCGATACAGGGTGAATTTACCGGCACGCTGCGCAACCTCCCTTACCACTATCGCCAGTTGCACTACGTTAACAGGCGAACAGTGCAAACCACTGTTACCGACGAAAAGGGAAAAACCCGAACGGAGACTCGAGTGGTTTATGACCACTACGACCGATACAGTCTGGTCATCGACTTTCCATGGGTCACCGGGATATCGGTTAGATCCGATGACCAATCAGAGAACGACTATCCGTGGCCCATGGACACGGCTTCTCCGGATTTCAATAAAGCGTTCTGTTTGACAGGTCGCAGCGAGATACTCTGTGCGAAATTCATCAAACCATCGACGGTGCTGCACTTGCTGAAGCTGTTCGACATCCTCGATCGTCCGAACCTGGAGTTCTCCGAAAATGGAAAGCTCTGCCTCAGCTTCGCGAGCAGCGACCTGTTCGCGTTCGGTAATGAGTATTCGCTGGCATCACCCAACGAGTTTTACGCAGAGATTGATGCAGGTGTCGATCTGCCGCGCCTGATGTCTGCGCTCCAATGGAGCCATGCACTCACTGAACTGCACGATGACAACTTTACTTTTACCGCCACTCCCCCAAAAAAACGCAAAGAGAAGTAAGCCATGGACATTGCACTCATCCTCTCCGCTGTTATCGCCGTCGTCATCATCTTGGTGGGCGTGGGCATCTACAACGACATTATCGGGGGACACAACGCAGTACAACGTGCCTGGTCGGACGTCCTCGTTTACGAACGCCAAAAGACCAAGGTGATCGATCAGCTTCAAAAGGTACTCGCCGACTTCATGGTCTTTGAGGCTAGCCTCCTCGAAAAAATCACCGGCCTGCGCAGCGCGGTCCACGCCCTGCCCGCTGCAGCGGACGGCAATGCCCTCACCAAAGTTGAAACCGCCTCGAGAGAGCTGATGGGTGGCCTGCGCATCGCTTTCGAGGCATACCCTGACCTGAAAGCATCAGAAGCGGCGAACAACATGATGCGTGAAATCGCCGAACAACAAGAGAACGTCGGCGCAGCCATCACCATCTACAACCGCAACGTCGAACTGTTCAACAACACTATCGAGATGTTCCCCGGCTCGGTCGTCAATGGCCTGATCAACAAGAAAACTCGTGTAACGCCGTTCTCCGATACCGAAGCTTCGCAAGGTTTCTCTTACACCCCGAATATCTAATCCGCACGATGCGTAGAACCCATCACCCGTGAGGGTGATGGTCGATCACCTCCCTCCTCAAATAGATCCGCCGCCAATTTTTCCAAGCGCGATGCCGAAAGCAGCAACAAGGTGGACAGCCCCGACTGGAGGAACTGTCAAATGAAGGCTTCTACCCTCGTACTTGTCGCACTTTATTGCATGGGTATCAGCGCCGCGTTTGCCGATGGCTCACAGGCGCCAAACGACAAGCGCGGCCCAGCAGGCATCGTCATCGGTGAGCGTTTGGTGGCGGCCAAGTCCAAGCTAGTCAAACAAGGATGGAAGCCGACGCGGATGCATACCACCGACGGCTATGAATACAGTGGCGTGGAGCGGGAGCTGGCTGCACGCAAGTTCTTCGAAGTGGATACCTGCTCGTTTGATAGCTCGCGCTGCATCTTGTACTACACGAAGAAAGGGACTTGCCTACGCGTCGATACCATCGGTGAGCAATTCAATGACATGACGGTGACGCGATGGATCCGTGAATGTCCTGAGCCGTCTCAATAACCACACGAAGACGGCACGGTAATAATCAACTGCTCCCAAAGGTTTCAGCGTCGTACACAGCATCTGCAATCAGCACAAAACCCTGTGGGAGCGAGCCTGCTCGCGAAGGCGCCAGAATGAACACCCGATCAATCAGCAGGTGATCCCGGCACCCGCATCACCCCGGCAATTGCAGATTATCCAACGCCCGATTCACCGCCAACTCCCCCAGCATGATCAACTGCGCAATCCCCAACAACGCCCGACGCTGCGACGCCGGTAACAGACTGGCCACGTTCTGGGCGATGGTTTGGGCCGAAGCGAGTGTTTCACTGGCATCGATCAGCAGTTCTTCATTCTTGTGGTCCGCCGTCACCGCATACATCCCACGGTTTTTACGTGGAGGCGGCGTGGAACCGGGTGGACAGAGGTAATGGTCGAGCGCGCGGTCGGCGGCTTCGTGGAGCTTTCTGGAATCGAGGGATTCGTAAGGGGAAACCGAGTCGGTTTCGGGCGGGTTGGGTGTTGGTTTGATCATGGTGAAGCTCCTTGATTGTTGGAGCGGCCACATTTCGCTGCGAAACGAAGGCAGGTGGCAGCTGTACGCAGGTTCGCAGACCGGGAATCAAGGCACCCGGCATACCCGAAGGTATCCCGCGCACAGCCGCCATAAAGCACCATTGCCGAAAATGGCAACGAGATTGGGAGCGCTGTGCGCCTTGATTGATCCGGGCTGCGAAACCCGATCGCTGATTCGTCAGCGACCGAACCACAATAGAACCCGCCCCCAAAGCGCACAAGCCGGCGGATTCTGGCGTAGCTGTAGGCAAAGGCGCAAGGATATGTAGCCTGAGAGAGTGTCTGGAGATGTCTTTTTAAACGTTGGTGTTTATCGGAGTCCTCATTGCGTCCGTCCCCTTGCCCCAACAGACGTAAGCGTCCGGCGAACACATCCCCCTGAAGCTGATAGGGAGCCATCGCCTCGATTGAACCGAGGCCGCAGTGGTTATGCGGATTCTGTTCTCTATAATCACTGACCGGCCATGTTTAGGGTGCTTGTTATGCCAGCCTACGCTGATCAAAACTCCGCTGTCGTTTTATGCGCAGCTTCCAATAACGACCTGGAAGATCTGGTAGCCATCAGGATTGAGGCCATGCGCGAGAGCCTTGAACGGCTTGGACGATTTAACCCAGATCGTGCGCGCGAACGATTTCTTGGCGGGTTCGACGCTAACTGCACACGCCGCATAGAAGTATCAGGTGATCTGGTCGGTTTTGTCGTAATCAAAGACCATCAGAGCGAGCTTCTGCTTGACCACTTGTATGTGATACCCAGTGCTCAAGGAGCAGGAATCGGCTCTGAAGTTCTTACTCGGATTTTCAGAGAGGCTGATGAGATCGGGCGTCCCATCAAGGTGGGTGCTCTCAAGGAAAGCGCTTCAAATCGTTTTTACGCTCGCCATGGCTTCGTGTTCGTCGAAAGCGGTGAATTCGATAATTATTATGTCCGGACTAACGGTAATGCCGTTGATTTGGGCGACTAGGCAGATTTGATACGGTGCCCCGTCAGAGCTTGCACCGCTAGATGGGCATCCACCTGTGCGGCAGTAGGTCGGTAATCTCATTCGCCCGCTGCGTCGGCAGGCGCGTGAGAACATCCTTCGGATACGCGTACGGAACATGACCATTCAGCCGCGCAGACTGGATCAAGCTCATGACCGCCGCCGCTCGTCAGACGCATCCGCATCAACCAACCCCACCACCGGAACCTGCCACGAAGGCTTTTTCCCACTCTGGCTATCAAACGCACGACGCGCCTCGCGAAAATCATCGACGTGCTCCACAACCCACGTCCAAATCGGCGACATGCGGACCAACAACTCCATACCCAACGGCGTCAGCTCGTACTCAACATGGGGCGGCACTTGATCCAACTCTCGCCGTATCAGCAAACCATCGCGTTCCAGCGCACGCAGCGTCTTGGTCAACATGCGCTGAGTCACGCCGGTCATTTGCCGTTTGATCTCGGCATGACGCATCGTGCCGTACACACCCAAGGCATGCAGGATACCCAGTGACCAGCGGCTACCGGCGTGAGCCAGGACTTCGCGCCGCACGCCATCATCGTCTCGTCTTAGCGTCTGGCAGATCGCTTCTGCCTGGCTAAGGGTTTCCTCATCGGTCATGTGTCCCCCTGGTATCACGCGTGTGCCTTCTTCTGAGCGCTGCGCATTCGTGCCAGCATCGGCAGATCATACAGACGACGGATCTCAGGAGACATCATGACCGCAGCGACTCACCCTTCCCCACAATCCATTCTTGTACTCGGCGCCGGCGAACTCGGCCTGCCGGTGCTGCGCAATCTTGCGCGGGTAGCCAAGCGCTCGCCCGGCAGCACCATCAGCGTTCTGCTCAGGGATTCGACCATCAACACGCAAGTCCCTGAGAAAAAGCGGGAAATCGATGAACTGCGCGGCCTGGGCATCCAGATGGTCGCTGCAGACCTGGTCAACGATTCCATCGATCAACTGGCCGAAGTGTTCGCAGCATTCGATACCGTCATAGGCTGCGCAGGCATGGTCGCGGGCCGTGAAACGCCGATGAAACTGGCGACAGCCGCGCTCAGGTCCGGCGTGAAGCGTTATTTCCCTTGGCAGTTTGGCGTCGATTTCGAAGTGATTGGCCGGGGCAGCCCGCAGGATTTGTTCGATGCGCAACTCGACGTGCGCGAGTTGCTCCGCGACCAGGATAAAACCGAATGGGTGATCATCTCGACCGGCATGTTCACCAGCTTTCTGTTCGAGCCGGTATTTGAAGTTGTCGATTTTGAGAACCACACCGTCAACGCCTTGGGCAGCCTGGAAACCAGCGTGACGCTCACGACGCCGGAGGACATCGGTAAGCTGACAGCGGACATCGTTTTCTTCGAACCGCGCTTTCGCAACGAGATCGTGTACCTGTCTGGCGACACGGTGACGTATGGGCAGGTGGCGAGCCTGCTTGAACGCGTGCTGGGGCGGCCGTTCAAGCGTAACGTCTGGACTGTTCCGCACCTGATGCAGGAACTGGAAAAAGACCCCTCTCACCACATCAAAAAATACCGCGCCGTATTTGCCCAAGGCAGAGGTGTGTCGTGGCCTAAAGCGGGGACTTTCAACGAACAGCAGTCGATTCAGGTCACCACGGCTGAACAGTGGGCTCGGGACAACCTGAATGTCGATTGACGCAAAGAAAGCAGCCCGCCATTCGCGGGTGCAGATACGCGTACATCGTCTAGAAACTTATCGCGGCTGAAAAGCCAGCGCACTCCCACCTTGGAACACGCTCAAAGGTGGGAGCGAGCCTGCTCGCGAAGGCGCCAGAATGAACACCCGATCAATCAACGGGTGAACCCGACACCCGCATCACCCCGGCACTTGCAGATTATCCAACGCCCGATTCACCGCCAGCTCCCCCAGCATGATCAACTGCGCAATGCCCAACAAAGCCCGACGCTGCGACGCCGGCAACAGACTGGCGACGTTCTGGGCGATGGTTTGGGCTGAAGCGAGTGTTTCACTGGCATCGATCAGCAGTTCTTCGTTTTTGTTGTCTGCCGTCACGGCGTACATCCCACGGCTTTTGCGTGGCGGCGGTGTGGAACCGGGTGGACAGAGGTAATGGTCGAGCGCGCGGTCGGCGGCTTCGTGGAGTTTTTTTGAGTCGAGGGATTCGTAGGGGGAAACCGAGTCGGTTTCGGGCGGGTTGGGTGTTGGTTTGATCATAGTGAAGCTCCTTGATGACTGGAGCCGCCACCGTTCGCGGTCAAACAAACAGGGTGGCAGCTGTACGCGGGTTGACCGACCG
>NZ_JBIUWI010000015.1:74833-98074 GCF_044743385.1 Pseudomonas sp. NPDC087639
AAGGTGTCCCACGCACAGCCACCGCGACATGATTTCAGACAATGCCTGAACACGTGCAGAACGCTGGCGCGCCTTGATATTGGGCGGACGGTCAAATCCGATCGCTGATTCGTCAGCGACCGCACCACAATAGAACCCGCCCCCAAGGCGCACAAGCCGGCGGATTCTGACGTAGCTGTAGGCAATGGAGCAAGGATGTGTAGCCTGAGAGAGTGTCTGGAGATGTCTTTTTAAACGTTGATGTTTATCGGGACCCTGATTCTGTCTCGGATCCCACGACAGATTTTTCCCCTTGCCCCAACAGACGAAAAAAAATGGCCGAGATTGCCAGTCGTAACTGACAGCCTCGGCCATATAAAAAGCGCTATTTCTTCGAGCACATATTGACGTCATCCTGGGTTTTCAATTCTGTATCGATGCCCAACCGGTACCTGCAGTAATCAATAATCCACCCCCGCTCCTCCGCCGTCAGGCGCTCTACCTTCCTGATCTCTCCATCATTGGCGTGGATGTTGTAGAACTTCATCTGCAACGTGGGGTGCTTCTTGATGACGACAATCGTCTCGATGTCACCATCCTCAAGGGCTTCGTAGTAGCCGACGTAGAGCATGGTCAATACGGTGAGGATTGCTGCGATTAAAAGCTTCTTCATTCCTTTGCCGTCGGTAGTGGAACCAGATGGGTTTTGGCTCTGATGTTTCCGACCAGCTCAGGCCTTAGGTTGGACGGTTACTTGAGTATTCCTGATTTCCCCAAAGCAACCAGTACAACCATCGCAGAAAGCAGCGCTATTGCGCTCCATTGCATCAACACGAGTCTCTGCTTGAGTGAGGAAGGAAAATTCTCTACGTCATCGGCGCTGAGCGTGCCGCGCCTCATGTAGAAATTCGTGAACGTAACGAGACCAGAGGCACCACCTACTAGAAGCAATCTTCCCCACGCACCTCCGTGCTTCAGCGCAGCTAACCTAGTGCCGGCAGAGCTGTTTTTGAGGTGTTCAAGGATCACGTCCATCTTGATATGTGCAATGTAGAGAGCAATCCCGATCCAGATGATCATCGAGATAATCACCACGCCACATAACCCTCCGACTATCAGTTCAGCGGTATTCATTTAGTCACCTCGTAAATCACTTCGCCGAACATTTCACCGCCGGCCCCTCCTACCGCCCCGCCAGCATATGAGCCTGCCGCTACAACTACCACGCCGCAAGCGAGAGTACCCAATCCACCCGTAGGCACGCCAAGCCCCACACAAATTGCACCGACCACAGGTGCAGTCAGTGCTGCACCTGTCATTGCCCCACCGGCCACACCACCAATGAAACTACCTCCCTCGGTGTATTTAATCTTTTCACATGCGTCTTCATTACCAGCCGCACAGACCTCTTGAACCTTCATGTAAGACGCCCCGCCCCCTACGGCTGTACCAATCCAGCCACCGTACTTCACAACCTTGGCTGCTCTGGCGACACCTTCCGCGTGAGTGGCGTAACCGGGAATCTGTCCCGGAGCACCGGCCAGGCTCCAGTGATGTACCAAACTTTTGCTCGATATGCCGAGAGCTGATTTCAAACTTGGGTGATCAGGGAACCCGATGCCTTTTCTGGTTAGCCCGGTGAGCTGTCTATCGAGTTTGGCAAACAGTCGTGCTCGCTCATCAAAGAATTCTGAGCTACGCAGGTGACCGTCACGCTGAAAGCTTTTCTGGTGCAGAGTTTCGATTTCCTTCAGCGAGGTTTTCACGTCTTCCAGGTTCTTGGCGAAGATCGATTCACCCACACCGATTGATGTTGAGCCTTGCGAAAGGACGGATTCTATCTGGCTCTGATAGCGAACCATGAAGCTGGCCTCTTCGTCGCTCATGGGCTTGAGTGCTGCGTCGACTTTCTGAGCCGCCTCCATGAGCATCGCTTCTTCAAGTGTGCACTGGGGATTGTTCGGATCGCTCAACACAATAAGCTGACCGGGCTTGGCGTAGCCAGTGATGTGAGGGTTGAGCCGCGTGAATTTCTCAAGCGTTGCTCCATCCGGCTTATCGAACAATGCCGCTTCCAGCGCAGAGCGCGGCATAACTTGCTGAACGATGTAAAAACCGGGTTCCGCTGGCTCCTTTGCAGCAGCCGGTTTCTCGGCTGGAACCTCTGGGTATTCTGCCCAATGCTTGGCGTGCAGGTCGGTCGGTTCTACACCACGGTAGACCTTATTTCTTGGCGGGTTAGGTTGCGCGGGCCTTGGTACGTTTCCATGTTCACTCATGCATCATCCTTGTTCATTTCGGGAATCCCGACTTGGGTTCTGACAGTCTGACGCTATCGAAAAGCCCAAGTGCTGGCTGTAGGACAAAGCTTAAAAGGCTATGCCCAAACGGCTGATTCCTGTCATTCGCGGGGTGCGCAGGATAACTGGTGAGGGAAAATGGTTGGATGGCGGCAGATAGCGATTACCACATCATGCGGCTACACCATGCAAGCGTCCGGTCACCTCGAATGCAAAAGGTTGATCAAGTGACCGCAATACTCAACCCGCGTATCGCGCCGTGCATTTTTCTCGCTAGGAAATACTCAGTAACTTTTCGCTCGAATAGTTCAAAACTGAAAATCCCACATTTTTTGTGCAAGTATGGCACCGTCAGCAATTCGAACGGACCCACCTTAGCTCACGGAGAACCTGATGCGAATCCATCAAGTGGAGATCAAGAATTTTCGCCTTCTTGCCGACGTCAATCTGGCACTAGAAGCGCAGACAACCGTTATAGTGGGTCGCAACAACAGCGGCAAAACATCGTTATCCGAAGTCATGCGCCGACTGCTAGCAGACGCGAACGCACGTTTTCGCCTAGAGGACTTCTCTAGTGCGAGCTATGACGGATTCTGCAGAGCATACCAAGCACATGCTGAAGGCGGAGACGATGCTACCGTACGCGCCCTGCTTCCCTTCATTGAGCTACGCATCAAGATCAAATACGAACCAGATAGACCGCAGCTAGGACCGCTTGCGCCGTTTGTAATTGATCTAAATCCCGATTGCCACGAAGCGTTACTCGTTCTGCGTTATGAATTGGATGACGGAGTGCTGGACGCCTTCTTCGCTGACCTCTCCATTGATCCTGAAGACAGCGAATCAACAGTTACGTTCTTTCGTACTTTGCGTGAACGCGTCCCCAAAATGTTCAGCACGAAGTTGTTCGCTGAAGACCCCAATGATCCAGAAAATTGCAGGGATCTACCGCCAGCAGCATTATCTGGCTTGGTGAAGACGGGGTTCATCAACGCACAGAGGGGATTGGACGATGTGACCTCAAGGGAATCTGATGTCCTTGCCAAGACACTGGAGAGTCTGTTCGCTACCGCGTCTTCAGCTTCAGCAGAACCCGCTGACAAAATGATTGCGGATGCCCTGAAGGACACCGTTAGCGACATCCAAAAACAAGTCGATGGCAGTTTCAGCGAACAGCTAAAAGCACTGGTACCGGCTTTGCAGATCTTTGGCTACCCCGGATTGGGTCAGCAAGAACTTCATACAGAGACCATCCTGGATATCCAAAAGCTGCTGTCAAATTTCACCAAAGTGCGCTATCCGGGATACAGCGGCATCACACTCCCCGAGTCATACAACGGGCTCGGCGCACGAAATCTGATCTTCATCCTCTTGCAGCTAGCAAGCTTCTACAAAGCTTTCAGGGCAGAGGCAAAACAGCCAGGGATACATCTCATCTTCATTGAAGAGCCGGAGGCACACCTGCATCCTCAAATGCAGGAGGTCTTCATTCGGCAACTGGATAAGATCGCCCTGGAGCTTGTTGCCGGATCAACCGACAAGATGCCTTGGCCAGTCCAGTTCGTTGTGTCTACACACTCATCCCACATTGCGAATGCGGCTGGATTCGAGAGCATTCGCTATTTTCTTGGCCAGGTAGCACCCGGCGCACCAACAGGTGTCCGGCAAACTAAGATCAAAGACCTGCGCAAGGGCCTCAAATCAACGCCGCCAGAAGACAAGCAGTTCCTACACCAATACATGACCTTGACGCGGTGCGATTTGTTCTTTGCGGACAAAGCTGTACTTGTCGAAGGCCT
The DNA here is from genome assembly GCF_044743385.1 of Pseudomonas sp. NPDC087639. Lineage (NCBI taxonomy): Bacteria > Pseudomonadati > Pseudomonadota > Gammaproteobacteria > Pseudomonadales > Pseudomonadaceae > Pseudomonas > Pseudomonas sp. NPDC087639. Next base: position 78,912 of record NZ_JBIUWI010000015.1, read on the forward strand.
TAGCGAGCGTCTTTTGCTGCCGGAGATCATCAAAAAACTGGAAGTAGCTGAAGGCGCTACGCCCAAACTCTCCAGCCAGTACATGACTGTCATGGAAGTTGGCGGTGCCTATGCTCATCTGTTCTTCGAGCTATTAGACTTCCTTGAGTTGCGCACATTGATCATTACCGATCTTGACACTGTGGAGAAGCCCGGCGGCGAGGCCTGCGCGGTTCACCAAGGCAAGCATTCGAGCAACGAGTGCCTTAAAGCCTGGTTCAAGGGAGATGAGCCAGTCACTCTGGCGGCCTTGAAGGCCATGACCGAATCACAGCGCATCCTGAAAGGAAATCGCATTGCCTACCAGTGCCCAGAAAAAGATAAGGGACCTTGTGGCAGAACATTCGAAGATGCCTTCATCCTTGCAAATCCGGCATTATTTGGTCTGACAGCTACAACAAGTGACAATCAGGAACTTGAAGCTCGTGCAATTGCCGGCAAGCAGAAAAAATCGGAATTTGCCCTCAAGTACGCTATCTCCGAGACTACTTGGGCACCCCCTAAATACATGCTTGACGGCATACGATGGCTCGCCCAAAGCGACGATACGCTAACTCCGCCAGCGAAGCACTTACCGCCTATCGAGACCGCGCTGGCTGCGTCAGGAGTGCCAAAAAATGCCTAAGCAATCGCCGGCCGAACGCGCCAGTCAACTCGCGTTGGAGAAGATGTACGACTGTATCGAAGCCGGGAAGAGCTTCCTTTTGGAGGCTGGTGCAGGTGCGGGGAAGACCTACTCGCTTATTGAAGCGCTCAAGTACCTCCTCAAGCGGGATCAAGCCACGCTCATGAGAGAGCACCAGCAGATCGCCTGCATCACCTTCACCAACGTAGCCAAGGATCAGATTGCTGCGCGGACAGACCGAAGCCCCGCAATCTACTGCGAGACCAACCACGCCTTTTGCTGGTCATTGATAAGCGGGTTCCAAAAAAATCTACGAGAGTTAGTCGCACAGCTACCTAAGTGGCAGGAGCTCTTAGCCGAAAGCGGATGTGGAATTGGAAACCGCAGTATCGAATACAACCTTGGACATCGGTCTCTTCGAGACAGCCGAGCTCTCCTGCATCACGATGACGTGCTCCCTCTTACGATCGCGATGATGAGCCATGCTAAGTTCCGCAGCATAGTTAGGGATCGATTCCCCATCATTCTAGTTGACGAGTATCAGGATACCGACAAAGACTGGATTGAAGCCATTAAGACTCTTTTTCTGGGCCAACCAGACTCCCCTTTGTTCGGGTTCTTTGGTGACCACTGGCAAAAGATCTACGACGGCGGCTGCGGTAGGTTAACTCACCCCTCGGTGACGGAGATAGGCAAAGGAGCAAATTTCCGCTCCGTTAAACCAGTGGTGGACTGCCTCAATCGCATGCGCCCAGGCCTGAATCAGTGTGTGACAGATCCCGATGCACCAGGACAAGTTCGCGTATTCCTGACCAATAAATGGACCGGGCCGAGACAGACAGGTGCACACTGGGCAGGGGATCTCCCCACCGAAGTTGGCAAGATGGCCTTGAACAACGTCAAGCAGCAGCTAGAGGTCGATGGCTGGAACCTGCAGAACACAAAAATATTAATGCTGACGCATCGCTTGCTCGCCGCAGAGCAGGGCTACACAAATCTTGCTGCCAATTTCATGTTCAATGAAGCCTTTACCAAGAAGGAACACCCCCACATCGCCTACTTTGTGGACGCGCTGGAGCCTGCCTGCAAAGCGTTCGCCAACCAACGGTATGGATTGATGTTTGAAGCATTAGGCGGCAGAACACCGCTTTTATCGAGGCATCAGGATAAAGCGGCTTGGGATACCGCCATGAACCAACTAGCGAAACTCCAAAATGAGAATACCGTGGGAGAGGTCATCAAACACCTGCAGAGCACACGACGCCCTCGACTTCCCGACACGATTGAAAAGCTCGAGAACGAGCTTGAAACCTTTGATAGCGCAGGAAACGAACTCTCAAGAAGACTGGCAGAACTGCAGGGACTTCATGGGATTCCGTATTCCGAGGTGCAGGCACTCAGCCGATACCTCGACGGTCATTCTCCCTTCGAAACAAAGCACGGCGTCAAGGGAGCCCAATTCGAGAATGTGCTTGTCGTGGTGGGTAGGGGCTGGAGCAAATATAACTTCGGGGAAATGCTTGAGAATGCGAGCCTTCAATCTGTTCCCGCGAACAGGCGTGAGAAATTCGAACGCAACCGCAATCTGTTCTATGTCGCCTGCTCTAGGCCCAAGACACGATTAGCTCTGTTGTTCACTCAAGAGATGTCTGCTCCCGCAAGCTCAACTCTACAGAGTTGGTTCGGCCCTGATTCAATCTCGGAAGTACAGTTCTAGGCCTGCAGGTTCAGCGGCCAGTGTTTGCACGGCAGCACTGGCCTCAAATACGCCACAGAAGAGGCCTACACCACCGAAACCTCTTGCCTTGCGCGCCTAACGCCTTCAGCGATATCCCGAATCAAACCTCCAACGAGCCCGGGATCTGCACGATAGGGACTGGTCCAGTCCTCATGCTCAAAGTTGAACTGTCGAGTTTCTTCATCAGTAACGAAAGCACGCGGTATTACTTTTTCACTATATGCTCATAGACTAGTTCATAGAGCTTCTGCGCTAGGGATTCGTCGTATTCGATTCTAAATCCGGTGACGGCCATCCCCTGGCTGCTCCAGACACCACCGTCAGATGTATCGGTGTAGATCCACCAGATCGAATGGCCCTTCACCACAGCAAACCAATTCGAGTAGCCAGAAGGAAAACTATCTTGCAGTAAGGGCGTTGACTGCCTCTCCTTTACCTCTGTCCAAGTGCGCCACCTACTGACTTTCTCACCATTCTGAACTATGTGCTTTTGAATACTGCTGCGTGTGTGCATCAGTCCCTTCCCTGCGTGGTTCACACATTCAGATTAAGGTTCTAGATACTAGATCAAGAGACCTACAATTGACTCCCCTACCAGCAACTGGCCTTCAATAAAGCGCCCATTACATTTTCGATAGCACGCTTGCTTTGGTGATCGTCTGATGATGGGGACAAGAAAAGGCCGCGGGGGAAAATTGCGCTGATCCATTCTTCAGGAATGCGCTGTAGCTGATTGAACCATTCGAACTCTTCTCGGAAAACCTGATAGATAATTTCATCCGTTTCAGAGATTAAATCTTCACGCATGCAGATCCGAGGCAATCCGACTTTAGAGATTGTTCCCTCCGGCCAGGTCATTTGGCTGAAGCTACTCATTATCGAACCACCACCAAGTGGGTACTCGTAGTGCGTTGATAGTGGCTTCAGCCCCCACAACGAAGCGCCTGATGGCAGTGGGATTTTATTAGCAAGCACCAAGTACGATCCCAAGCTTGTATCGCAGATTCCAACGATATTACCGTTCTGTTTTTGGCGCTCCAGCTCCTGGGCCACCTTCGGATGAACTACCTTTAGACTCGCCCGGAGGCCATCCAGTTGCGTGCGTCGGAACGCAATGAGTTCCGCCTCGCGCTCGATACGACGCGCTTCCTTTTCTTTTTTAAGCTGCTCGCGAGCAATATCAGCTTGTGAAGGCTGAAGCTGCCTTTCGAGCAGCGCGACAAGCTCCCCTCCACTGACTATTACGTGAGGATGGAGGTCCTGGTTGTCCTTCAAATATTGCAGCAAGCGCGGCAAGCAACTGGTGTTGAACCATTCGCTTGCGCCGTCTGCGCTTCCTCCACTAGCGACCACTTCGAGAGGATCAATGCTAGAAAGGCGGAAGGTGCGATGTAAAATTTTTTCTAAGGTATACGCATCGGTTTCAGACGTTAGGCGAACGCCAAGTGACTGATGAAAATCAATCGACTCCCACCGAAAACTCCGGGCTCTAGCGAGTATTTTGTTCGCTTTGCCGATCTTGAATCTAGGGTGTTTTAGGTCATGCAGAATGTAAACGTGTGACGTCAAGTGCTGATCCTCAATGCTAGATTGCCACTGTCCACTTTTGTCCGATTGCTACCTTTCGGGACCCGCTGAAAAAAAAGCCCCGAGGCGGCCACCGCTAAAAACGCCTGCTGCTAGGCGTATATGGCAAAACTCCCAATATTTCTAAATTCCGAAATTTTTATTTCGGTATTTTGAATCGTCTCACTTACAGGATTGAATGGTTCACCAAAAGACATTAAGCGCTCCTGTATTGATCCATTCGTTTCTTTAAGAACGTTATACGTTTCTCTAACTGCTTCAGCCGCACTGAGAATTTGTAAAAACTTAAGCAGAAGAACACCCGAAATAAAAGCATAAAGCGGCCGAATTGGCCACAGATGAGAAATAACAACTTGATTCCCATGAGCCAGGGCAGCTGATATTCCACTATTATAAGGATTAAAACTTAACTCTGAAGTGGCACCATCACAAATATTAAGATAGACAGTTCTTCTATAGCCGGCCTTATTGGTTGCTGACTTTAGTACAGCTAGCGGTATTTTTCGATTTTCTGAAAAATGGATATGCGCCAACTCAGGATTCCAGTGATCATAACTTCCATGGGCCGAGATATAAAAATGAGTATTTTTTGGATCCTTAAACAGCTCTAGAAATTTTTTCGTTTTTGGATCAACGACGATATTCGCATCTATACCAAACTGTTTTTCAATGAAGGACTTTTCACTTTCAAATGTGAATGTTGACGATGAAAGCATGAATACAAACTTTCTATTCTCAGGCTCATCTAGAAGATTTTCCATACTAACGGAGATTATTGGTGGTGTAATATCTAACGAGCATAGGGCGCTTTGAACTGGATGATTGTGCGAAGGCATGATCGTCATTAAGTTAAACTCTTGATAAATACCATCATCCAGCGCGTAGTGATCAATCACAGAGGTGCGTAATTCATCCAAGCTATCCCCGATTATTGGACACCCAAATCGGTCTAGCTCAACATCTGCAGTAAGGTTATCTTCCCCTAGTAATGATATAGACACTGCACTTAGTCGATTTATAGCGTTGATCAGTTCTTTGTAGCTTTTCGCATTGTCAGCTTTAGGCAATGTGATTCTGTCAGAGTTTGATAGCGCAACAACACCACTAGGGGCATTAGGAAAGAGAAATGCATGACTGCACCAAAAATTATCGAAGTCGACGTTTGACTTGAGAAGTCTTGCAAGAACCAGCAGATCGGTGTACTTATTCCCATTAATCAATTTCAAAATAACCGGCTGAAGAAGACCCATCTTGGTTTTGCGATAATTCGATAGCTCAGGCCAATTCAATATGGATATTATATTGTTTAAAACCTCACGCGACGAATCAACCTCAACATAGTAATTGATATGAGCCTGAAACTTAACAAAGGAAGGAAGTATATCGCTGTTATAGTAAGCATATTCCACATTATATATAAGATCTGAGCACCCCCTATTTATGGCGCCAGACAAGAATAGAGATCGCATTACACGGTCATACTTCTTGTTCAAGTACAGGTTTTTTATATGATCTAATGACATCTGCTTTAATTCAGGCTCGTAGAAATTTGCCCAACTTGCCATTTGTATTTTTGCGCTTAGGCTTCGCTCACCTAAAGGGTCCATGAAATATAAAATATGCCAGCATGGCATCCATATCTGTCCCGCAAGCTGAGGACATGCTGCCATTTCACGAAAATAGAAAAAAATCACCTCAATCCAATCGAGAAGTATATCTGACTCCCGACTTACATTACGGTGCAACCTCAGATCGAGCAGTATGCGAATGTGAATTGGATTGAGCTTAGCAGATTTAACAGTAACTTCGCCTCCTGAAAAAAATGAAAAAATTGGGTCACTGAGTGTTGATATCTTTGACTGCTTCCAAAGCTTTATTGTTTTCTGTATCTGCCTGAAGTAAAAATTCGGCGGTGATAGTGAAGCTTCCAAATTTTTTTCACTCTGTCGCTGCATTTTTGCCACCCCTCCCAGCCTAATTTTAACATGCCGTTACTCGGCTTAATACATGGCTAAACAAATCACTTCTCGCCCCTTAAAACACCCGGATGCCTCGATATTATTCATGCTAGATGATCAGCCAAATAAAAAACAAGCAAAACAACTTACCTGCATATTCTATCATCATTCTATTTATAAAGTTTTTCCTACGTTATCCATTCAACGAGGACTAGATAATTCCAGAAAAAATCAGCTCAAATTAATTCTTGACAGTGCAACAAACAGAAACATGCCCCCTTCTATCTCGAGTTATTCAATATTTATTTAAGCTACGGGCGTAGGCGAGTTAGCAACCGCACTCATATGCAAGCCTATATTCTGAGCGATTATTGTGGAAATGACGTCAAGCAATGTTTTGAACCCTGAAAAGTCTATATTAGCTTGCTGCTTCTTCACTACATATTCAGCAAAATAATGCTTGCCGTACTCGTCCGACTTTAAATCTTCATTCTCAGAATTAAACCGTTTACCATCCAAAATCTGGTTTAATGTTGCATCTGGAAAAAAATCTTCGATTTTGCTTTCTATAGCACCGTTAAGCTTTGGTGTAGGTACTACGTATAATCCTTGGGCAATGTGGTAATAAGGTAAACCTCCATCAATTTTTGAAGTTGTTTTAGTCGTAGACTTGATGGTGGAAAATATTTCCTTGGCGCCCTTATCATTATCTATCAAAACAATAACTGGAAATGGTGACCTCTGACTACGATATTTAGCGGCCCCTCTGGAAAACTCCGATATAAACCCCCTTAACTGCGAGGACCCACCGCTAAGCCCTAGCAGATGTGAATTTAGTTTGGAGTATTTAAACAGCGACACTGAAAGCTCGACTTCATCTTGAGCATCAAACTTCGCCAGCAAAGGATAACTTTTCGCCAAACTACGTATTGCACAGCGTAAATATACATTATCGGTTTTACCCTCGCAAATTATCATTGGCTTGGGGTTGGCGTAAAAACTTTTATAAAAAATAAAATCTCGGTGAGTTTTTTCGATTGATGAAAGCTCACCAGAAGCATTATTCACCTTGGCGGCAATGGCCAGCGCGTTATTATGTTGAGTAACCATCGCAATATGGCTAAATATTCCGGCCAACTCATCAATACTGCCGAGTCTTTTTTCCGCAGCCACCTTACCAGAATCCGCTATTGAAAGTTTCTCAACATGAAAGTTACCCGTTTCAAAAAGCTTGTGCGCCATTGCTCTAGCTCGACGACGGTACTCCGCTGGGACATTAACTTTTTGGTTCACGGTTAAACCGGTCACATCTTGACGCGAGTTTCGGTACTGCAATCTTGTTTTTTTATTATTAACTGCAAATCCACATTTCCGTATAATTTTCTCTAGTCTCGCCCCTACCACCCAATCATGAGGTAAGGGTCCAGGTAAGATTATATCAGCAGGAAATTGCTGTTTATTCGTAGAAAAAGTCAGATCGTCAGCGTATCGAGAGTATGTGCATTTTGTTTCCGATGCGAGTTTAGCAAGTTTTATATCTAGCAAGTGTCCAATGAGATTAGACACCACTGGCGAGCATGGACTTCCTTGTGGAATACTATTATCGAAGCAAATAATTTGTGCCAGCACCGTTGCCACGGAAGGTTGTAATGAAAAATTGTTATTTGTAATAAAAAAACCGCGCACTCGCCCGAAATTTATAGATCCAAAAAAATCCTCTAAATCTAAATTCAGCACAAGTCGACGATGTTTATGCACACTGGCATTCGTGACTATTGAATACCCACGCTTGAAGCCGTGCGAAAGACTGCGACTAATACTCTTAGATTCATTGATTTCATCAAGACAATCTTGAAGGTATTTTGAAACAACACTTTGAAGGTTTTTCAACTCAGGGCAAGGGGCATGAATAATTCTGGTGGCCCCGGATTTTTTGGGAATAGTAAAAGTAGTGTAAAGCTGCTCTTTACTATGCTTATAGATAATATATGAAACAGCCTTTGGCTGAAAACCGAGAACAATGGAAAGATCTCGGAGCGATGAAGCACTTTGTAAAAGTTTCAATTTAATCATATAAAATAGGCTTATAGATACTCTTATGCGAAACTTCAAGAAACCCTGAATAGCACAATGGCTTGCCAAATTGTAGGAGCAATGTACTCCGACATTCGGTATCACAGGTCGCGAAACACGACCAAAAATCTATCTATAAGCCTAGCCAAATAGTAGCACACCGCCACCTAGAAATTACAAGCACGAAAACAGCTTGACTGCGTTTCTGATCAGATAATGCAGTAACCGCCTCCGCGCTCCAAAGCCCGTTAACTCAGGTTGTTCCCTTTTAACGAACGCTCTCAGCCCCCCCAAAAGGGAAACAATCACCAACCGTGGCTACGGAAGCCGGTAAATTGGTCATTTAGAGATGTTTACATACGAAACGTCAAAATAACTGCCCTTCCCTCATTTCACGGCCTCACCAACCTAGGCAACACCACCCCCTCCGCCAACCTCTCCACCTCCAACCGCACTCTCTCCCCACCCTGCTCAATCACCACCCCATCCCCCTCCACCGCCAACAACTTCACCCCAGGCCCAACCTTCTCCCCCTGCAAAAAACTACGTGGCGGCCCATCGTTCAGGCTCAGTATCGCCACCGCCCCCCGACTCCCCGCCATCACCCCGCTCACCTTGATATCCACCGGCGCCGTTTGATTGGAAAACCACTGCAATGCCGGACTATCACTACGCACCGCGAGCAATTGCGGGGCTGCCGGCGGGGTGTGGGATTCGGCGGTGGTCAGCAGCAGCGACGACCACGTCGCCACGCCGACCAGTGCGGCGAGCAGTGCCACGGCCTGGACCATTTGCGGTGGGGAAAAGCGTGCGGTGAACGTCATGGGCTGAATCTCCTTTTAGTCCCTGCCCACAGACTACGCGGCAATTCTCACGGTTTTATTTCACACGCCTTACATGTTGGCCGTGCAGGATGTTCCTCAACGCAAAGGAGCGCGCAATCGATGAACAGGCAACGGGGCTTTACCCTGATCGAGTTGATGGTGGTGCTGGTGATCATCGGTATCGCCAGTGCGGCGATCAGCCTGAGTATCAAGCCCGATCCGCTGCAGTTGCTGCGCAAGGACGCCGAGCGCGTGGCGCAGTTGCTGCAGGTGGCGCAGGCGGAGGCCCGCGCGGATGGCCGGCCGATTGTGTGGGTGAGTGATGCCAAGGGGTTTCGGTTTAGTCGGCGCAGTGACAGTGGCAAGGGTTTCGAGCATTTCAGCCAGGATCCGCAATTACGCCCACGGCCGTGGCAGAGCCCGAAGATGGAGGTTCGCGTGGAGCCGAAACAGAAAGTCGTGCTCAACGCCGAATGGATCAACCCGCCGCTGCAACTGACCTTGTCTGATGGTTTCAATCGCCTGAGCGTGTTGCGCGATGGCGCCGGCCGGATCAGCGTGCAATGAAGGACCAACAAGGTTTCACCCTGATCGAAGTGATGGTCGCGATTCTGCTGATGGCGGTGGTGAGTTTGATTGCCTGGCGTGGGCTCGACAGCGTGACTCGGGCTGACAGCCATTTGCAGGCCAGCAGTGAGCAGAGTGACAGTTTGTTGCGGGCGTTGAATCAGTTGCAGCGGGATGTGGACATGCGCGCGGGCATTGAATTGACCGAGCCGAAGAAAGTCGGCGTGGACGATGAACCGCCTAGCGCCCCGCCTGCGATTACTGTGCGCAGCAGTGACAGCAAGGGTTTTCGCCTGGACATCATTCGCACGGCGGCGGATCAGCCGGGGGCGTTGCAGCGGGTGCGGTGGTGGGTCAAGGGTGACACGCTGTATCGGGCGGTGGCGGCGGCGCGGAGTCGGTATCCGTTGCCGGCGCCTACTGACGGGGTTGCTGTGCTGAAGGATGTGAGCGATGCACAGGTTCGGGTTTGGGAAACGGATAAGGGCTGGCGGCAGTTGAGTGGTAATCGGCGGGAGGATCCCCAAGGGCTGGAGATTCGGTTGACTCGGCAGACGCCGCAGGGGGTGGAGAAATATCGGCAGGTGATTGGGCCGTTGCAATAATTGGCCGGCCGCTAATCAAATGTGGGAGGGAGCTTGCTCGCGAAAGTGGTGGGTCAGTCAACATTGTTGTTACTGATAGACCGCTTTCGCGAGCAGGCTCGCTCCCACAATTGGATTGGGGGCAGTCAGTTGGGGATAGGTTGGCTGGCAGGCCGTCATCGCTGGCAAGCCAGCTCCCACAAGGTATCAAGTACGCCCCCGCACGCGGCGCATGCCGCCCCACTCAAAACAATGAGCGTTAGCTCGAGTACCGCTTTTGATCTAAACGCCCGTCGGAAGGCTGAGTGGAGGGATTGATCCGGGGGTGGGAGCGAAGCGACCGTTCGACGAAGTCGAACACATCGAGAGGAGGTGCAGCGCAGCAAACCGGAGGCGATGCGCCCGGATCAATCCCGCAGCGAAGGAACCCGAGCCACAGCGAGGGCCGAACGTCAGGGCAAAGACTTTTTGGTTACTTTTGAGGCGTTTGTCAAAAGTGACCCGCCGTCAGGGCGGAACCCTAAGCAGCCATTACCGCAGCAACGGATATGTACACCATCCACCCCACTAGCTAAGGACGACGACGCCGCCTGGCAACTCGGTGCACTTAACCCCATAAGCATCCCGAATCAACAACGCGACACCCGCGAGTTGATCAAGACTGAAGCGTGCCTGAACCCGCCGCTGCCCAAGCTCGCGATTGAGCAGCAGCAACATCCCCGGTCGATAGCGGTTGATCTCGTCGATCATCTGGCTGAGGGTCGCCCCATTAAACACCAACACCTGCTGCCGCCAATTCATCACCGCCGCCGTGTCAACGCTCTGCACACTGCCAACCTGCCGCGCGTCATAAGTCACCTGCTGCCCCGGCTCCAAACGCAAACGGCGCCCTTCAACGTCCACCTCCACCGCACCATCAAGGCAAGTCACACAGACCTGCTGATCGGTATTACGCAAATTGAACCGCGCCTGACTCGCCCGCAACCACCCGCCCCCGGCCTGCATCGCCAACGGCAACCGCGCGGTCTGTACCTCAACTTCACCACTGACCAGCTCAAACCCCTGCACACCGCCATCGACCGCGCGCTGGTTGATCCGGGTCTGCGTGTTCAACTCCAGGCTCACACCCTCCACCGGCTCAAAACGCCGCTGCTGCCCGACTTCAGTGATGAAATCAGCACCCAACCCGCCAAAGCCACCGGGGATCGTCCCGCGCACCAAAAAGAACGCCGCCGACGCGGCGATGGCGCCACCCAGAAACGCCCGTCGCCCAAACCCACGCGGCGCCTGCAAACCTTCTGCCGCCGGTTGCAGCAAATGCCACAGAGCTTTGGTCTCTTCGAATGCGCTCGCGTGTTCAGGACTCTGCGCGCACCACTGGCGCAACGCTCGGGCGTCGGCCACGGTGGCGCGGCCCGAGGTCAGCAGGATCAGCCAGTCGCGGGCTTCGCTTTGCAGGCGCTCGGCGGCCGAAGGCTCGGCAGGTGTCAGTCGAAAGATGTTCAAGACGCGCAGATTCTCAACGGATTAATCGGGCACTACTCTGAAGACGGTTTTCCGGCCCCGCGACCGAACCGCTGAAACACTTTTCTTTCAAGTTTTGCGGCGCAATGGCCCAAGGCAGCTTTGATTTCCTTCTCGACCATGCGCGTGGAAATGCCAAAGCGCTGGGAGATTTCCAGGTGCGGCGCCTCTTCCAGACGCGCCGCGATAAAAATCCGCCGTCGCCGCGCCGGCAGTTCGTATAGCGCCTTGAGCAACGACTGGATTTCCTTTTGCCCGCCCACCACCCGCGCCGGGTCGAGCGCCTCGTCACCGATTTGCAGCAGTTCTTCGACCTCGGTGCCGGTGAGCAGGCGCGCATCGGCCTGACGCCGGTCGGCGGCGATGTTCAGGGCCATGCGATAGAGGTAGGCGTTGGGCCGGGCGATATTGGCCGGCATCTCCATGCGATCAACGCGCAGGTAGGTTTCGTGCAGCACGTCGTTGGCCAGATCCTCCGAGCCCAGACGCCGACGCAGGCGCACCCGAAAGTCCTCGTAGGACGTCAGGAACAGTTGGACCAGCGAACCTTGTCCGGTGTCTTTCATCCCCCGGAAACTCCTTCCCATGTGGTGCATTCCATGCGTTTTCCTGACGACTCCGGTAACAACAGCAACGTGACCGGCTGACGCAAGGCGCTGGGCGTCGGCCGGTCGATCCTGAGATTGCGAAAGCTTTCCACCAGCGCGGTATCGCGCCGTACATCACCGGTCGAAGTGACCAACCGGTTGTGTTGCACCAGGCCATCGCGCCCGACCCAGACCTGCAACACCGCGCGATAGCTGCCCGGACGGGTCAGCGGCGACCGGCACAGGTTGCGCTCGATCGCCGCTTGTACCGCCGTGGCGTAACTGCGGCTGACAGCCACGCTTTCGGGCGACTGCTTTTGCGGCGGCGCTGGCACGTCTTCGACCTGCGCCACTTGCAAAGTGAACGCATCGTCACGGGCATAGCGCGCCATCAAACCACTGCCACCGAGCAGGCGGCGCAGCGCGTCGGCGGCGGTGTATTCGCCATCCACCGCCAGGGAGCGTCTACCGCGACTCAACTGGCTGTCGACCAACACCGCCACACCGGTGGCGTGGCTGTACTGATCGAGCGCCCGGGCCAGATCCTGCGCCGGAATGTGCAGCGTCATGCGCAAGTCCGCCGGCACCGGGTCCGCTGTCGCAGTGCCCGTCAGCCAGGCAAGCAGCACCCCCAGACCCAGCCGGCGCACAAGAGTCGTTGAACGCTGAAGACCGTCCCTGGAACTGCCTCGCTGCACGGCTGACGTATCCCTGAAAATCGTCATCCTGAGGGCTGTTTATGAATCTGGTGTGACGGCCACTGCAAAAAAACCATCACGGGATTTGCGCACGGCGTGCACTAGACTTCTTGCATAGCGCGGCCCCTTCGGGCCGGCCAGGAGGCCTGCATGAAATCACTGTGGAAAATCGCCCTTGGCGGGCTGTTGCTGAGCGCCTTCGTCAGCGCCCACGCCGAGCAACCGCTGGGCTGCGTGGAAGTGACGGTCGGCGGCTACAAGGCGCCGAATTACGACTGCCTGAGCCAGCAGATGGGTAACAACCCCGAAGGCGCGGCGGCGGCGGAAAAGAATCAAGAGGCGCTGAACGTGCCGGTGAACAAGCGACCGCCGAATCAGGTTGGCCTAGCGACACCGGCCGCGACCAGCACGCGGATGGGCAATACCTTTGGCACCTCGGTGAAACCGCAGCGCCCACCAGCCAACACTGCAACCTCACCAATAATCAATAAATGAATCAAACACCTGTGGCGAGGGGATTTATCCCCAATCGGCTGCGCAGCAGTCGCGAACCCGTTACACGGGATGTGCCTGATGTACCGAGTCGCAACGTTTTGGGGCTGCTGCGCAGCCCGTCGGGGATAAATCCCCTCACCACAAGGAATACCTCAATCACTGGAAATACCTCAGTCACAGGGTTATACGTCAGTCACAGAGTTATGCGTCAGTCAGTCGCTCGGGGTTTGGCGAAAGCTCACCGCCAGCCGGTTCCAGCTGTTGATGGTGGTGACGGCCATCGTCAGGTCGACCATTTCCCCTTCGTTGAATTGCTCGCGTGCCTGCTGATAAACATCATCCGGCACATGACTTTCGGCGAGCAGCGTTACCGCCTCGGCCCACCCCAGCGCCGCACGTTCGCGGGGGTTGAAGAAGTTGCTGTCGCGCCACACCGCAATCGCATACAAGCGCCGGTCACTCTCCCCGGCCCGTCGCGCGTCTACCGAATGCATGTCGGTGCAGAACGCGCAGCCGTTGAGTTGCGAGGCGCGGATCCTGATCAGTTGCAGCAGCGGCTGCTCGATGCTCAGGTTGCTGGTCAGCGCCTCCATGGCAATCATGGCTTTCATCGCCTTGGGCGAAGCGTTGTAGTAATCCAGGCGCGGGGGCATGGCTGTTCTCGGTAGACGGAATAATGACTTCACCGTAAACGCCGACAGCGACGCATTACAGCCCCAATTGCACGGAAAACCGGCACACCACTGCATCCCGGCCAAACACAAATCCCGTGTAGGAGCTGCCGAAGGCTGCGATCTTTTGATCTTGCTTTTGTTTATAAAAAACCAAAGTCAAAAGATCGCAGCCTTCGGCAGCTCCTACAGGGATTGGGGCCAATTTGGGGATTTTCGGCTGCGCAACTACTGCCGATCAGGCAACAGCGGTAATCTGGCCGACACGTCAATTCGCCCCCCGGAGCCGCGTCGGTATGGAACTTCACGTTGTGATCAACGGCCGCAAGGATCTGGCTGGTCAGTTGTATCAACAACTGCGTGGTGCCATCGAATCCGGGCGTCTGGCCGCTGGCACACAGTTGCCGCCGAGCCGCTTGCTGGCCGAGCAACTGGGGATTTCGCGCAAAACCATTTCCGACACCTACGCCCAACTGACCTACGAAAACTTCCTGACCGGCGTGATCGGCAAAGGCACCTACGTCAACGCACGCCCGGCGCAAGTCCAGCGCAAACAAAGCCACACCGAGCTGGCCAGCGCCGAGGTGATCGAGCGCTGGAGAAACCTGCCGGTGTTCCTGCGCCACCCGACGCTGGAAGGCTCGTTGCGCTACGACTTCATTGGCGGTGCCACCAGCAAAGGCCAGTTTCCCCATGACGACTGGCGCCGCTGTGTCTCCCACGCCATGCGCCAGATGGCCGGTTCAAAAGGCTTCTACAGCGCGCCCGAAGGTTTGCCGGCGCTGCGCAATGCGATTGCCCGGCACATCGCGTTTTCCCGTGGGGTGAACTGCCAGGACGAAGACATTGTGGTGTGCAACGGCGCGCAACAGGCGCTGGATCTGATTACTCGCGTACTGATCAGCCCCGGCAGCCGGGTGGCGATGGAAGATCCGGGCTACCCGCCGGCCCGTCTGCTGTTTGGCACCCACGGCGCGGAAGTGATCGGCGTGCCCGTGGATGCCGAAGGCATTGTGGTTGAGCACATTCCCGAGGGCACGCGGCTGATTTACGTCACCCCGTCGCACCAGTTTCCCCTGAGCATGCCGATGAGTCCGGCACGTCGCGAAGCCTTGCTGGCCCGCGCCCATGAGCTGGGCGCAATCATCATCGAGGACGACTATGACAGCGAGTTTCGCTACGAAGGCCGGCCCACCGACTCACTGTTCAGTCTCGACCAGCGCGGCATCGTCGCCTACGTCGGGACCTTCTCTAAAACACTGCTGCCGGAGCTGCGGCTGGGTTATGCGATCCTGCCGCCGGCGATTCTTGAAGCGGTGATCCGCGCCAAGCAACTCACCGACCTGCACGCCTCTACCCTGCCGCAATGGGCGCTGGCGAAGTTCATCGCCGAGGGCTGCCTGCTCAAACATATCCGCCGCTGTCATGCGATTTACGCCCAGCGCCGCGAGCGAATTCTGGCGCGCATGGCCAGCGATCTGTCGCCGTGGCTTGAGGCCGTGCCACCCAGCGCCGGGTTCCACATGGCCGCGCTGTGCAAGAAGCCGATCGACTTGCCTTTGGTGATCGAACTGGCGAAAAAGGTCGAAGTCGGGCTCTACGCCATCGACGGTTTCTATTATCAGCAACCGGTGAAAAGCGGTCTGTACTTCGGCTTTGGCGCCATCGAGACGCTGGACATCGATATCGCACTGGATCGCCTGCGCGACATCCTTCAGCAAGTCGCTTGAGTGATTGGCCTAACGGATTAACCGCCGATTGGTTATTGGTGATACGGGGTGGCAGGCCTATCCTGCACAGGCGTTATCCCTCAATGAGCAGGATTCGTCCGGCCTGATTCAGGAGTGTGAGCAATGTCCAACGAAGTGATCAACACCGTACAGGTGCAGGCTGCCGCCGGCCGCTCGGATGAACTGGGCAGGCAACTGCAGAAGATCGTCGAAACCCTGCGCGAAACCCCGGGCTGCGACTCCTATATGGTCGACCGCTGCCCCGATGACAGCCACCGCTGGACGGTCAGCGCCCACTGGCAGTCGGAAGCGGCGATGCAGGCGCATTTCAACCGGCCCGAGGCGCAGGGGTTTATCGATTTGATCGATAGCCGGTTGGCCAATAGCGTGGATTTCAACAGTTTTCCTATCGTTTAGAAGCAAGATCAAAAGATCGCAGCCTTCGGCAGAAGGCTACACCGATTTCTGTAGGAGCTGCCGAAGGCTGCGATCTTTTGCTTTTGATCACCCCGCAGATCAGATTGGTCACCCGATCTTCCCGAATATTGGCCGTTTGAATGCGCCACCCCGCGCTCTACTGTGATCACCGACCTCCCCACTTCACAGGTGATCCGCCATGAAAGCCCTGCACGTCCTCACCGCCGCCCTCGCCTTGACGATTTCCGCCTCGGCCCTCGCCCATGATCCGTCCGAGAAAGTCACGGTGCTGCAAGACCAGATGCTGAAAAACGCCCCCGGCAAAAAAGCCATGATGATCGAAGTCGATTACAAGCCCGGCCAATCGTCCATCGCCCACAAACACGAAGGCACCGCCATGGCTTACGTGCTGGAAGGCGAAGTCATTTCCCAGGTCAAGGGCGAACAGCCGACCACTTACAAGAAGGGTCAATTCTGGTACGAACCGGCCGGCTCCGAACATCTGGTGTCGAAAAATGCCAGTAAGAGCAAACCGGCGAAGTTGCTGGTGTTTATGGTGTTGGCCCCGGACGAGCAGGTGTTGATCCCCCTGAAAGACTGATGGCTGTCTGGCCAGCCATAAATAAAAAGGCTCGAATCACTGATTTGAGACTTTTTATTGCTCGGCGCAATTAACCGATGCCGTTTAAAGCAAATGAAACTATCCACGCAATAATAAACCGACAAATTGTCAGCTGCCTTACAGGTTCTCCGGTTTAGTCTGAATTAACGCCGAGCGCCCTTTTAAAACTCGGCAATTGTAACTTTCCGACTGAGGTTGTTTCACGGGAGATCCACCATGAAACTTGCGTTGGCCAGTACGTTGGTAATTTCCGTTTTAGCCCTCTCCGCCTGTTCCGTACCCACCGCTCCCCGAGCGGTCTCATCCCTTGACACGCTACTGCCCCATCCGACCGGCCGCAGCAGCGCCACTCAGGTGAAAAGCGGTCCCGGCGTCGCGCTCGGTGTCGTTTACAGCCCAAGCACCCAAACCAATCGTGAGTACCTGCGCGACTATCAGGCCAATGCCGGCACCGGTTTCGGCCAGAGCCTGCTGGTGCAACCGATCCATGACGCCTATGTCGCGACGTCAAAACCGGACATGGCGGTGGAATGGGTCAACGCCTCGTTACAGCGCCAGTTCGGCTCGGTAACGGTCTACCCGGACATGCAAAGCCTGCGTGCGGCCAGACCGGATGTGGTGGCAATCATTGGCACCCACAGCCAATTGATTACCTCGCGCAGTTCCGATATCAAGGCGGACGTGAGTGCCGATTTTTATGATGCACAACTCAACTACATCGGCACGGCTAAAGGCTCGGAAGCTAAAGAACTGACGCCGATCTGGGCGGACTTCAAACGTTCGGAGGAGATTGTTGCTGACATCAATCAACAACAAGACGTTCAAGTAAGGGCATTGCAGAAGTTTGACCAGTCGCTCAACAATTTAGTGGCCAGACCGGCGGACAAAGTGTCGATGCTGGATAGTAAACAAGGTCAGAAGTTGTATTGAATGTAAGGGCCCTTTCGCGAGCAGGCTCGCTCCCACAGGGGACTTGTGTCGATCACAAAACCAATGTGGGAGCGAGCCTGCTCGCGAAGGGGCCAGACCAGACACCACAAAACCTTCAGACATAAAAAAGCCCCGGCATCTCACGATACCGGGGCTTTCTCATTCAGCCACTACTTACGCCAATTCAGGCTCGGCATTCGCAGCAACCGCAGGCACCACCGCTTGCCCGCTCAATGCCAGATCCAGCAGCTCGCGGTTGGCAACCGCATACATGGCGTAGTCAGTGCCGCTCGCAGCACGGATTTCCACCAGCATGGCGCGCCAGCGCGAGATCATGCCTTCGTGCTGTTCCATCCACAGCGCCAGGCGTGCTTCCACGTCCTGAGTGCCGTCGCCCTGTTGCAGGACGGAGATGGTGATCGCACGTTGCTGCCAGTCGACGTCATCACGGAACGCTTCACGGGCCAGGGCCTGCCAGTTGTTTTCAACCGGCAGCGCGCTGATCTGTTGCAGGTACCAGGTGACATCCAGCGCACTGCCCACGGCGAAGTAGGCCTTGGCCACTTCGGCAGGGTTCTGCCCGGTCACGTCGGAAGCTTCGATGATCGGCAGCAGGGTGTACAGGTGCGAGGTACCCGCGACCATACGCGCCAGCAGTTCCGGCACACCGGCTTCGACGTAAGCCTGATAACGCGCCTGCCAGTTTTCGCGGATTTCGCCGCTGAGCAGTTCGTCGAGCTTCAGACCCAGCTCTTTCAGGTGCGGACCGAAGTGCGCGGTATCACGGGCAGCGTTCTGCTCGTTGCGACGGGCACGCAGGAACCAGCGCGTAGCGCGGCGACCCAGACGCATCAGCTCGTCCATCAGCTCCAGTTGCACGTCAGCGCTGACTTGGTAGTCCAGCGCTTCGATCTGACGGAACCAATGCGGGAGGTGGAAGATGTCGCGCACGATCACGTAAGCACCGGCCACGTTCGCCGGGCTCATGCCGGTCGACTCTTTGAGTCGTTGAACGAAGGTGATGCCCATGTGGTTGACCAGGTCGTTGGCGATCTGGGTGCTGACGATCTCGCGCTTCAGGCGGTGACGACGCATGGCTTCGGAGAACTTGCTGACCAGGGTCGGCGGGAAGGCCGTTTCCATGTCGCGGGTCAGGTAGTCGTCGTCCGGCACCAAGGAACCCAGCAGCTGTTCCTTGAGGTCGATCTTGCTGTACGAAATCAGCACCGACAGCTCAGGACGGGTCAGGCCATGGCTTGCCGCAACGCGCTCGTTGATCTGCTCTTCGGTCGGCAGGAACTCGATGGCACGGTCCAGCTTGCCACGGCCTTCCAGATCGCCCATCAGACGTTTGTACTCGGCGATGCGCTCGTAGGCACGACGCGCCGCCAGGGACAGGGCCTGAGTCTGCTTGTAGTTGTTGCCCAGCACCAGACCACCGACTTCGTCGGTCATGCTCGCCAGCAACTGGTTGCGTTGCTTGTCGGTCATGTC
>NZ_JBIUWI010000016.1:0-355 GCF_044743385.1 Pseudomonas sp. NPDC087639
CCTTCAATGCCGCAATAATCGCCGCTTCCTGCTCGGCGGCGGTGCCCATCTTGTGAATCCGCAGGCCTTCGCCAACGATGTCGCTCACGCACATCCGCGGGCTCAGGCTGCCAAACGGGTCCTGAAACACCACCTGCATCTCCCGACGCAACGGGCGCACCTCGTTCTGCGTCAGGCAGTCTAGCTGCTTGCCTTCAAAGCGGATGGCGCCTTTGCTGCCGATCAGCCGCAAAATCGCCAGACCCAGCGTGGATTTGCCGGAACCACTTTCCCCCACAATCCCCAGGGTCTGACCCTGAGGCAGGCTGAAATTGATGCCGTCCACTGCCTTGACGTGATCCACCGTGCGCTTGAG
>NZ_JBIUWI010000016.1:365-8595 GCF_044743385.1 Pseudomonas sp. NPDC087639
GACTTTCAGGTCCTCGACCTCAAGCAGCGGCGCCCCGATTTTATTGGTCGCCGGGCCTCCGCTGGGCTCCGCGCCGAGCAATTCCCGAGTGTACGGATGCTGCGGCGAACGGAACAGCTCTTCGCACGATGCCTGTTCGACGATGCAACCGCGCTGCATGACACATACGCGATGCGCAATTCTTCGCACCAGGTTCAAATCGTGACTGATCAGTAGCAGCGACATGCCCAATCGAGCCTGAAGTTCCTTGAGCAAATCGAGGATTTTCAGCTGAACGGTCACGTCCAGTGCGGTGGTCGGTTCGTCGGCAATCAGCAGTTCCGGCTCGTTGGCCAGGGCCATGGCGATCATCACGCGCTGGCGCTGGCCGCCGGACAGTTCATGGGGCAGGGCCTTGAGGCGCTTGTGCGGCTCCGGGATGCCGACCATCTCCAGCAATTCCAGCGTGCGTTTGGTCGCGACTTTGCCGGTCAGGCCCTTGTGGATGCCCAACACCTCGTTGATCTGCTTCTCGATCGAGTGCAGCGGGTTGAGCGAGGTCATCGGCTCCTGAAAGATCATCGCGATACGGTTGCCACGGATGTGGCGGATGGTCTTTTCGCTCAGGCCCAGCAGGTTTTGCCCGGAATAGTTGATGCTGCCAGCCGGATGCCGCGCCAAAGGGTAGGGCAGCAGGCGCAGGATCGAGTGCGCCGTCACCGATTTGCCCGAGCCGGATTCACCGACCAAGGCCAGGGTCTCGCCGCGCTTGATATCGAAGCTGACGCCCTCGACCACCCGGTGTATGCGCTCGCCAAAGCCGAATTCGACGGCGAGGTCGCGTACTTCGATCAGATTGTCCTGATTCATTTCACTTCCTCGGGTCGAAGGCATCGCGAGCGGACTCGCCGATAAACACCAGCAAGCTCAACATCAGCGCGAGCACAGCGAACGCGCTCATGCCCAGCCACGGCGCTTGCAGGTTGGATTTGCCCTGCGCGACCAGTTCACCCAGCGACGGACTGCCGGCCGGCAAGCCGAAACCGAGGAAGTCCAAAGCGGTGAGGGTGCCGATGGCGCCGGTGAGGATGAACGGCATGAAGGTCATGGTCGAGACCATGGCGTTGGGCAGGATGTGGCGGAACATGATTGCGCCATTCTGCATGCCCAGCGCCCGTGCAGCTCGCACATATTCAAGGTTGCGGCCACGCAGGAACTCGGCGCGCACCACGTCGACCAGGCTCATCCACGAGAACAGCAGCATGATCCCCAGCAGCCACCAGAAATTCGGCTGGACGAAACTGGCGAGAATGATCAGCAGGTACAGCACCGGCAAACCCGACCAGATCTCCAGAAACCGCTGACCGGCCAGATCGACCCAGCCGCCATAGAAACCCTGCAAGGCCCCGGCAATCACGCCGATGATCGAACTCAGCACGGTCAGCGTCAGGGCAAACAGCACCGAAATGCGGAAGCCGTAAATCACCCGCGCCAACACATCGCGGCCCTGATCGTCAGTGCCCAGCAAGTTGTCCGCCGAGGGCGGGGCAGGGGCGGGGACTTTCAGGTCGTAGTTGATGCTTTGATAGTTGTACGGAATCGGCGCCCACAACACCCACGCATCCTTGGCCTTGAGCAGTTCACGGATGTACGGGCTCTTGTAGTTGGCTTCCAGCGGGAATTCGCCGCCGAAGGTGGTTTCCGGGTAGCGCTTTATCGCCGGGAAATACCAGTTGTTGTCGTAATGCACCACCAGCGGCTTGTCGTTGGCGATCAGCTCGGCGCCCAGGCTCAGGCCGAACAGAATCAGAAACAGCCACAGCGACCACCAGCCGCGCTTGTTGGCCTTGAACAGTTCGAAGCGGCGGCGGTTGAGAGGGGACAGGTTCATCTCAATGCTCCCGGCTTTCGAAGTCGATGCGCGGATCGACCAAGGTGTAGGTGAGGTCGCCGATCAGTTTCACCACCAGCCCGAGCAGGGTGAAGATGAACAGGGTGCCGAACACCACCGGATAATCGCGGTTGATCGCCGCTTCGAAACTCATCAGGCCCAGGCCGTCGAGGGAGAAGATCACCTCCACCAGCAACGAGCCGGTGAAGAAGATGCCAATGAACGCCGACGGGAACCCGGCAATCACCAGCAACATGGCGTTGCGGAACACGTGACCGTAGAGCACGCGATGGCGGGTCAGGCCCTTGGCCTTGGCGGTGACCACGTACTGTTTGTTGATCTCGTCGAGGAAGCTGTTTTTCGTCAGCAGGGTCATGGTCGCGAAGTTGCCGATCACCAGTGCGGTCACTGGCAGTGCCAAGTGCCAGAAGTAATCGAGGATCTTGCCGCCGAGGCTTAACTCATCAAAGTTGTTCGAGGTCAGGCCCCTTAGCGGGAACCAGTCCAGATAACTGCCGCCGGCAAACACCACGATCAGCAGAATCGCAAAGAGAAACGCCGGGATCGCATAGCCGACAATGATTGCCGAACTGGTCCAGACGTCGAAATGGCTGCCGTGTCGCGTGGCCTTGGCGATCCCCAGCGGGATCGACACCAGGTACATGATCAGCGTGCTCCACAAGCCCAGCGAGATCGACACCGGCATCTTTTCCTTGATCAGGTCGATGACCTTGGCGTCGCGGAAAAAACTGTCGCCGAAGTCCAGCGAGGCGTAGTTCTTGACCATGATCCACAGACGTTCCGGGGCCGATTTATCGAACCCGTACATGTGCTCGATTTCCTTGATCAGCGCCGGGTCCAGCCCCTGCGCGCCGCGATAAGAGGAACCGGCCACCGAGACTTCGGCACCGCCGCCCGCGATGCGACTGGTGGCGCCTTCGAAGCCTTCCAGCTTGGCAATCATCTGCTCTACCGGGCCACCGGGCGCAGCCTGGATGATCACGAAGTTGATCAGCAGAATGCCGAACAGGGTCGGGATGATCAGCAGCAGTCGCCGAAATATATACGCCAGCATCTGATTACTCCGTGCCCGCAGGGTCGGCTTGCAGTTTGGTTTCGACTTCTATTGCCGGTTTGGCATCGGGCTTGACCCACCAGGTGCTCGTACCGATGTCGTACTTGGGCGAAACTTTCGGATGGCCGATGTGGTTCCAGTACGCCACGCGCCAGGTTTTGATGTGCCAGTTGGGGATCACGTAGTAGCCCCACTGCAACACGCGGTCCAGCGCACGGGCGTGGGCCACCAGGCTTTTGCGCGAGTCGGCGTTGATCAGGTTCTCGACCAGTTGATCGACGATCGGATCTTTCAGACCCATGGTGTTGCGACTGCTCGGTTTGTCGGCGGCGGCGCTCATCCAGTATTCGCGCTGTTCGTTACCCGGCGAATTGGACTGCGCAAAGCTGCCGACCATCATGTCGAAATCCCGCGAACGCACGCGGTTGATGTACTGCGAGACGTCGACGCGGCGGATCACCAGTTCGATGCCAAGGTCGCTGAGGTTGCGCTTGAGCGGCAACAGCACGCGTTCAAAATCGGTCTGCGCCAGCAGGAACTCAATGACCACCGGTTTGCCGGTGGCGTCGACCATTTTGTCGTCGACGATCTTCCAGCCAGCCTCTTGCAGCAGTTGGTAGGCCTCACGTTGTTGGGTACGGATCATGCCGCTGGCGTCGGTCTTCGGGTTCTCGAAGGATTCGCTGAATACCTGCGCTGGCAGTTTGCTGCGGAACGGGTCGAGGATCGCCACCTGGTCAGCGTCGGGCAATCCGGTGGCGGCCATTTCCGAGTTCTCGAAATAGCTGCGCGTGCGTGTATACGCACCGTTGAACAACTGCTTGTTGGTCCATTCGAAATCGAACAGCAGGCCCAGCGCCTGACGTACTCGGACATCCTGGAACACCGGGCGGCGCAGGTTGAAGACAAAACCCTGCATGCCGGTCGGGTTGCTGTTGGGGATCAATTCCTTGATCAGGCGACCTTCAGTCACCGCCGGGACGTTGTAGGCGTTGGCCCAGTTCTTGGCGGTCATTTCCAGCCAGTAGTCGAACTGTCCGGCTTTCAGCGCTTCCAGCGCGACAGTGTTGTCACGGTAGTAATCGGTGGTCATCGTGTCGAAGTTGTAGAACCCGCGATTGACCGGCAGATCCTTGCCCCAGTAGTCCTTGACTCGCTCGTAGCGCACCGAGCGGCCAGCCTTCACTTCGGTGACTTTGTACGGGCCGCTGCCCAGCGGAATTTCCAGATTGCCCTTGCTGAAGTCACGATCGGCCCACCAGTGTTTTGGCAACACGGGCAGTTGACCCAGGATCAGCGGCAGTTCGCGATTGTTGGTGTGCTTGAACTTGAACAGTACCTTGAGCGGGTCTTCAGCGACAACTTCGGCCACGTCGTTGTAGTAACCGCGAAACAGCGGTGAGCCTTCCTTGGTCAGGGTCTGGAAGCTGAACACCACATCGTCGGCGCGCACCGGGTGACCATCGTTGAAGCGTGCTTCGGGTCGCAGGTAGAACCGTACCCAGCTGTTGTCCGGGGCCTTTTCGATCTTGCCGGCGATCAAGCCGTATTCGGTAAAGGGCTCGTCGAGACTGTGCTTGGTCAGGGTGTCGTAGATCTGCCCGATGTCATCGGCCGGTACGCCTTTGCTGATGAACGGGTTGAGGCTGTCGAACCCGCCGAACCCGGCCTGGCGAAAGATCCCGCCCTTGGGCGCGTCGGGGTTCACGTAATCGAAATGCTTGAAATCGGCCGGGTATTTCGGCGGCTCGTTGTACAGGGTCACGGCGTGTTGCGGGGCGGCCAAGGCCAGCCCGGCGAACAGCATGCCGCTGGCCTGCAGGAGCAGGGCGCGGATAGGCTTCATTGCTCTTTCTCCGAAGACTTCAGCCACCACGCACTCAGGCCCAGGGTGTAGGGCGGCGTGGTGACGAAGGCCAACCGGTTGCGGTAGGCCAGACGGTGATAATTGATGTACCAGTTGGGAATGATGTAGTGCTGCCAGAGCAGCACGCGGTCGAGTGCCTTGCCGGCAGCGACCTGCTCATCGCGGGTTTGCGCGGCGAGCAATTGTTCAAGCAGGTGATCGACCACCGGGTTGGCGATGCCTGCGTAATTCTTGCTGCCCTTGACCCCGACCTGACTGGAATGGAAGTACTGCCATTGCTCAAGGCCCGGGCTGAGTGTCTGGTTGAGCGTCATCAGGATCATGTCGAAATCGAACTGGTCCAGACGTTGTTTGTACTGTGCGCGGTCTACCGTGCGCAGGCGGGCGTCGATGCCGATACTCTTGAGGTTCTCGATATACGGCTGAAGGATACGTTCCAGATTCGGGTTGACCAGCAGCAGTTCGAAACTCAGTGGCTGGCCGGTGGCGTTGCGCAGGCGCTGACCGTTGAGCTTCCAGCCAGCCTCTGCCAGCAGCGCCAGAGCATTGCGCATGGTTTCCCGAGGGATGCCGCGCCCGTCGGTCTGCGCCAACGTGAACGGTTCGGTGAACAGTTTGGCCGGCAATTGATCCTTGTACGGCTTGAGCATCAGCCATTCATGTCCGACCGGTACGCCGCTGGCACTGAATTCGCTGTTGGGGTAGTAACTGGTGGTGCGTTTGTAGGCGTCGCTGAACAGCGCGCGATTGGTCCACTCGAAATCGAACATCAGGCCCAGGGCTTCGCGGGTTTTGACGTCGGCGAAGGTTGCGCGCCGGGTGTTCATGAACAGGCCCTGACTCTGGGTCGGAATCTGATGCGGGATCTGCGCTTTGATCACCTCGCCACGGCGCACGGCCGGGAAGTTGTAGCCGTTGGCCCAATTCTTGGCCTGATGCTCAATGTAGATGTCGAACTCACCGGCCTTGAACGCTTCGAATGCCACGTCGCTGTCGCGGTAGAACTCGACCTCCATGCGATCGAAGTTGTACTTGCCGCGATTGACTGGCAAGTCCTTGCCCCAGTAGTCCTTGACCCGTTCGAAGATCAATTGGCGACCCGGCGTCACCGAGGTAATGCGATACGGCCCACTGCCCAGCGGCGGCTCGAAGGTCGTGGCCTTGAAGTCGCGATCCTTCCAATAGTGCTGCGCCAGCACCGGCAACTCACCGAGGCGCAGGATCAACAGGGGATTGCCGGAGCGCTTGAGCACGAAGCGGATGCGCTGTTTGTTGAGAATGTCGACCCGCAGCACTTCCTGTAGCGCCGTGCGGTATAGCGGGTGGCCTTCCTTGAGCAGCAGGCGATAGGAGAACGCCACGTCGTAGGCGGTGATCGGCGTGCCATCGTGAAAGTGTGCTTCAGGGCGCAGATTGAACACCACCCAGCTGCGATCCTCGCTGTACTCCACCGATTGCGCGATCAAGCCGTAACTGGAGGCCGGTTCATCGCCGGACGGCGAGTACTGGCCGGTGCCGACCATTAGCGGCTCGTTCAGCTCGTTGATGCCGTACTGAAGAAAATTCCCGGTGGATACAGGGCTGCTGCCCTTGAACGTGTACGGATTGACCGTATCGAAGGTGCCAAACGCCATCACCCGCAACGTACCGCCCTTGGGCGCTTGCGGGTTGACCCAGTCGAAGTGGGTAAATCTGGCCGGGTACTTGAGCGTGCCGAACTGCGCATAACCGTGACTTTCGGTAATCGTCGCGCTTGCGGGTGAGCTCAAGGCCAGGCTGATCAGGAACAGGAGGAGGGGACGCTTCAAGTCAGATCCGATCCAGGCGGCTTGGGCTTTGTGGGCCGTACAGTAACAGCTTGTATGGACAGGAAAAAGATAGGCGGTTAATGCAGTGTTAATGCAAAAAAAAAATCGTCCGATCGCGGCCCTAGCCTTCGGCAGCTCCTACACGGATCAATGCAGGTGCTGCCGAAGGCTCGGGCCGCGATCGAACGATCTTTTGATTTCTACTCAGTGCGGCTGATAAACCGTGAGCATCTGCCCAGGCTTCAACGCTTTTCCGGCACCCGGATTCCAGCGTTTGAGATGTTGCATCTCAACGTTGAAGCGCTTGGCGACCACATACAGCGTGTCGCCGCGCTTGACCTTGTACTGGGTCTGCTGCGCGCTGTCGGCTTTGCCTTTAGTCTTGCTGTTGGCCGCGATCACGGTGTTGACCCGGCCACTGTTGCGCGAAGGGCTGCGTTTGGTGATGTCCTGCATCACCAGCGTCTGGCCGACCTTGAGGTTTTTGCCACTCAGTTTGTTCCAGCGTTGCAGATCCTTCACTTCGACCTTGTTGGCCTTGGCGATGGAGCCGAGGTTGTCGCCACGCTTCACACGATAGGCGCGCTTGAGCTGTGCCACTTCGCTTGGATCGGCACCGTCGAACACCGGTTTCAGCGAGCGTGGGCTGATCAACTCTTCAGGACGCATGGTTTGCAGGCTGGCGGTCAGCAGTTGCGCCTTGGACGTCGGCACCAGCAAATGCTGAGGGCCGTCGATGGTGGTGCGCTGTTTGAACGCCGGGTTGAGCTGGAACAGTTCGTCTTCATCGATGTTGGCAACGGCAGCGACTTTGGACAGGTCCATGCGCTGGTTGATTTCGACGACCTGGAAGTACGGCTCGTTGGCGATCGGGTTGAGGTTCACGCCGTAGGCTTCCGGCGCCAGCACCACTTGCGACAGGGCCAGCAGTTTCGGCACGTACGCCTGGGTTTCCGCCGGCAGCGGCAGGTTCCAGTAGTCGGTCGGCAGACCGAGCTTCTCGTTGCGCTCGATGGCGCGGCTGACCGTGCCTTCACCGGCGTTGTAAGCCGCCAGCGCCAGCAGCCAGTCGCCGTTGAACATGTCGTGCAGACGGGTCAGGTAATCCATCGCCGCTGTGGTCGAGGCGGTGATATCGCGACGGCCATCGTAGAAGCGGGTTTGACGCAAGTTGAAGTAACGTCCCGTGGAAGGGATGAATTGCCAGAGACCCACCGCGTTGGCCCGGGAATAGGCCATCGGGTTGTAGGCGCTTTCAATCACCGGCAGCAGGGCCAGTTCCAGCGGCATGTTGCGTTCTTCGAGGCGTTCGACGATGTAATGAATGTAGAGGCTGCCGCGTTCGCCGGCATTCTCGAGAAAAGAGGGATTACTGGCGAACCACAGGCGCTGCTGCTCGATTCGCGGGTTCACGCCCAGACCTTCCTGCAGCTGGAAACCCTGGCGCATGCGTTCCCAGATGTCCTGGGGAACCTGTGGGCTGGGCTTCTCGGTCAGCCATATCGGCTTCTGCTTGGCTCGCGCAGCAATGTTTGGCGTATGCGTCGCTTCAGTCTGCGGAGCATGGCTGGAACAGCCCGCCAGCGTGGCGGACACAGCCACCGCGATGG
>NZ_JBIUWI010000016.1:8605-36277 GCF_044743385.1 Pseudomonas sp. NPDC087639
CAAAAATGTCGGGCGATTCTAGAAAGCGCACCCCCTGCGGTCAACCATTCAGAATTTTTGGACCCGGCGTCGAGGCACTTAGAACGTATCTTTCCATGCCCGCAGAGCCGCAAAAACCTCACTCGGCGCCCGGTTTTGAGCGCCTGCCCGTTCGTCCACTTTTTGTGTAACTAATGTTTCATTGGTGCGCAAAAACGGATTTGTAAGCTTTTCCAGGGCCAGGGTCGAGGGCAGGGTCATGACACCGTTTTGCCGTTGCTGGGTGACTTTTTCCAGACGGGCGGCAATGTCCGGGTTGCCCGGCTCGACCGCTGCGGCAAACTTGAGATTGCTCAGGGTGTATTCATGGGTGCAGTAGACCAGCGTATCTTCTGGCAAGGCGGCGAGACGGCCGAGCGAATGATGCATCTGCTCCGGGGTGCCTTCGAACAACCGGCCGCACCCGGCGGCAAACAGCGTGTCGCCGCAGAACAGCAGGCCGTGGTGGTAATAGGCAATGTGTCCCAAGGTGTGACCGGGCACGGCATAGACATCGAAGTCCCAGCCGAGCACGCTGACCTTGTCGTTGTCCTTGAGGGCAATATCGCGCGCCGGGATGTTTTCGCTGGCCGGACCATAAACGGTCGCGCCGCTGGCCTGCTTCAGGCGTTCGACGCCGCCAACGTGGTCATGATGATGGTGGGTGATCAGGATGTCGCTCAGCACCCAGCCTGGATGCGCCGCTAGCCAAGCCTGTACGGGTGCGGCATCGCCCGGGTCGACCACGGCGCAGCGCTGGGTACGGTGATCCTGTAACAACCAGATGTAGTTGTCGGTGAACGCGGGCAGGGCACTGATCTGTATCATCGTCGGAATTCGCCAAGCGGAAAACATTGGCGCATCTTAGTAGTTCCTGGCGCGTTGGAGAATGACATGACCGATAAAGCGTTCGCTCAGGCTGATCCGGACTGGCTGGCGTTGATCAGCGCCGCCCGTGAATGGCTGTCGGGCCCGCTCGGGCAATTTCTGTTGGATGAAGAGCGGCGCATGCTCGAAGACGAGTTGGGCCGCTTCTTTGGCGGCTATCTCGTGCATTACGGCCCATCGGCCGACACCCCGCCGTCGGCACCGCAAGTGCAGCGCAACGTGCGGCTCGGTGCACCGCTGCCGGGTGTCGAGATCGTCTGCGAAGAGCAGGCGTGGCCATTGAGCGAACACGCCGCCGATGTGGTGGTCATGCAGCATGGTCTGGATTTCTGCCTGTCGCCCCATGGCCTGTTGCGCGAAGCCGCGAGCAGCGTGCGCCCCGGCGGGCACCTGCTGATCATCGGAATCAACCCATGGAGCACTTGGGGCCTGCGTCATGTATTCGCCCATGATGCGTTGCGCCAGGCCCGTTGCATCTCGCCGTCGCGGGTCGCCGACTGGCTCAATCTGCTGGGTTTTGCGCTGGAGAAACGCCGCTTCGGGTGCTATCGTCCGCCGCTTGCTTCGCCCAAGTGGCAGGCCCGACTGGCCGGCTGGGAACGCAAGGCCGGTGACTGGCAACTGTCGGGCGGCGGCTTCTATTTATTGGTGGCGCGCAAGATTGTGGTCGGGCTGCGGCCCCTGCGTCAGGAGCGTCGCGAGCCGATGGGCAAGCTGATTCCGCTGCCGATGGCCAAGGTCAACCGCCGCCGCATCGAACCGTAAACTTTCTTTTTTACAGTGGCCGGACCTGCTCCGGCCGCGGTAATCGTCAATCCGCGATTGGCGAGGCATGTATTTTTTCTGGATAGATTGGCATGAGCGAAAGCGTCGATAACGTAGAACTGTTCACCGATGGCGCCTGCAAGGGCAACCCTGGCCCGGGTGGCTGGGGTGCTTTGCTGGTGTGCAAGGGCGTTGAGAAGGAGTTGTGGGGCGGCGAAGCCAACACAACCAACAACCGCATGGAACTGCTCGGCGCCATTCGCGGCCTTGAAGCTCTGAAGCGCCCATGTGAAGTGCTGCTGGTGACCGACTCGCAGTACGTCATGAAGGGCATCAACGAGTGGATGGCCAACTGGAAGAAGCGTGGCTGGAAAACCGCTGCCAAGGAACCGGTGAAGAACGCTGATCTGTGGAAAGAGTTGGATGAGCAGGTCAACCGCCACAAGGTCACGTGGAAGTGGGTGCGCGGACACATTGGCCATCACGGCAACGAGCGGGCTGACCAGTTGGCTAACCGTGGCGTTGATGAAGTGCGCGGGTACAAGCAGAGCTGATTGCCGTGAAATGAGCAGGCTTACTCGCACAGGGGCTTATGGTGACTGGTTCTCCGGCGTTTTGTCTCTGGTCAGCAGCAGACTCAACAACACCGACCCCAGGATCACACCACCCACCACCGCCAGCGACCACTCCACCGGCATGTGAAACCACGGCATCAGGGTCATCTTGCCGCCAATGAATACCAGCACAATCGCCAAACCGTACTTGAGCAGATGAAAGCGGTCGGCCATGTCCGCCAGCAGGAAGTACAGCGCGCGCAGGCCCATGATCGCGAAGATGTTCGAGGTGAAGACGATAAACGGGTCAGTGGTGACGGCGAAGATCGCCGGGATGCTGTCGACCGCAAACATCAGATCGCTGGCCTCAATCAGCACCAGCACCAGGAACATTGGCGTTGCCCAGCGTACGCCGTTCTGCAACACGAAAAACCGCTCGCCATGAAAACCGCTGGTGACGCGCAGATGGCCGCGCACCCAGCGTAATAAAGGATTTTTTTCCAGATCCGGCTGCTGATCGGCGAACACCAGCATCTTGATCCCGGTGATGATCAGGAACACGCCGAAGGCATACAGAAGCCATTCAAACTGCGAGACCAGCCACACACCGGCGAAAATCATCACCGCGCGCATCACGATTGCCCCAAGCACACCGTACAGCAACACTCGGCGCTGCAACTCCGGCGGCACGGCGAAGTAGCTGAAGATCATTACGAAGATGAACATGTTGTCGATCGACAGCGATTGCTCGATCAGATAACCGGTGAGGAATTCCAGGGTTTTCTGTCGGGCGATTTCGCCGCCGAACGTGCCGTGCAGATACCACCACAGCAGGGCTGCGAACGACAGGGCCAACAAGCACCAGGCAATGACCCAGGCCAAGGCTTCGCGAACGGATACCCGATGCGCCTTGCGCCCCCCGAACACAAACAAATCCAATGCCAGCATGGCAAGAACGAAGACGATGAAGGCACCCCACATCCAGGGTTCGCCGATATTGATGTTCGTGGCTGGCATGTCACGCTCCCTGTCTTTGGTGGTAAGAGGGTCAGACGAGGCCATGCTAACGACGAGTTTGTGGCAAAGAAAAATCGTTTATTTCTTGGTCAGAGTTCGATAAAACCGAAGTGTCGGGGGGTAAAGTGGCAACCCGATGCTTGCTCGTTTTCCGGAAAACATGTTTGGCGCCTCAACGAAAAAACTCCCCCGGCGTTTCCCCAAACTGTTGCCGAAACGCCGCGATAAACGCCGACGTCGAGTCATAACCACAGGCCAGCGCGACGTCCGTGACGCGCTCGCCTTTCTCCAGCGGTGTCAGAGCGCCGAGCAGGCGCAGGCGCTGGCGCCATGCGCGGAAGGTCAGGCCGGTGTCGCGCAAAAACAGACGCGTGAGGGTTTTTTCGGTGACGCCGAGTTTCTCGCTCCAGTGGCTCAGCGTGGTTTGCTGTTCCGGGCGTTGCTCCAGGCTTTGGTAGATCTGCCGCAAGCGCGGGTCCTGCGGCAACGGCAGCATCAGGTCAATGTGCGGGGCATCGACCAGTTGATCGAGGATCACCTGCGCAAGGCGCCCATGCGCGCCGTTCTGGTCGTATTCCACCGGCACCTGACTGAACGCACGGATCAGTTCCCTGAGCAAATCGCTGACGCCGAGCACATGGCAATGCTCAACCGCCCAACCGACGACGCTGCAATCGATGTACAGGCTGCGCATCTCGGTATGTGGCGAGCTGAATACCCGATGCGGTACGCCGGCCGGAATCCACACCGCGCGCTCCGGTGGTGCGACGAACCGCCCGGCGCTGGTCTGCACCTCAAGCACACCCTGAATTGCGTAGGAGAGCTGCACCCAAGGATGACTGTGGCGCCGGGTCAGTGCGCGATTGGGCAGCGATTCCGTACGTCCGTACAGCGGGCGTGGCAGGCTTGGCAGCCCGGGAATACTGCGCCGGATACTTTTGTCATGTCCTTTAGGCGGCATCTGAAGGCTCTTCGGCGTTAGTCGGTAATTGGCTGTCACGTTAGAGTCGTCGTCACGCACTGGCAACCCCCGGATAAACACATCATGACGCGCCCAAGATTCCTCCCCGACAATTTCACCCTGACGCTGATAGGCGTCGTGCTGCTAGCCAGCTTTCTGCCCGCCAGCGGTAAGGTCGCGGTCGGCTTCGGCTGGCTGACCAACATTGCCATCGCGCTGCTGTTTTTCCTGCACGGCGCCAAACTGTCGCGGGAATCGATCATCGCCGGTGCCGGCCATTGGCGCCTGCACCTGTTGGTGTTCGGCCTGACTTTTGTCCTTTTTCCGCTATTGGGGCTGGCGCTGAAACCGCTGTTGTCGCCGTTGATCGGCGACAAGCTGTACATGGGCATGCTTTACCTCTGCGCATTGCCGGCCACTGTGCAGTCGGCGATTGCCTTCACTTCGCTGGCGCGGGGCAATATTCCGGCTGCAATTTGCAGCGCGGCCGCGTCCAGCCTGTTCGGGATTTTCCTGACGCCGTTACTGGTGACACTGCTGCTCAATGTGCATGGCGACGGCGGTTCGACCCTCGATGCGATCCTGAAAATCAGCATGCAACTGCTGCTGCCATTCATTGCCGGTCAAATCGCCCGTCGCTGGATTGGCGCGTGGGTGGGGCGTAACAAGAACTGGCTGAAGTTTGTCGATCAGGGCTCGATTCTGCTGGTGGTGTACGGCGCTTTCAGCGAGGCGGTCAACGAAGGTATCTGGCATCAGATCCCGCTCATCGAGTTGTTGGGGCTGGTGCTGGTCTGCTGCATCTTGCTGGCACTGGTGCTGGTGGCGTCAACACTGCTGGGCAAGGCGTTTGGCTTCAGCCAGGAAGACCGCATCACCATTCTATTCTGCGGCTCGAAAAAGAGCCTGGCCACCGGCGTGCCGATGGCTCAGGTGTTGTTTGCCGGCAGCACCATCGGCGTGCTGATTTTGCCGCTGATGCTGTTCCACCAGATTCAACTGATGGTCTGTGCGGTGCTGGCGCAGCGTTATGCCAAGCGGCCGGAATCGGTGCCGGAGTTGATGGCGCAAGTCGATCCGTGATTATTTAAACATTGCTGATTAACTAGGAGATACGCAGGCGAATGGATCGAGGAAAAAAGGCCCGTGTCGTGTAAGCCTGATATTCCGCAGCGCTTGTAGGGGGTGGCACTGTTCAGAGGAGTAATTTCGGATTCTTTCAGTTCGTTTCGTGGATTCGGTGAATCAAATAAATCGAAGGCGGGGCGCCAATTGCCCCGCTATTTATGTCAGATTGGGTTTGCTTAAGTTCCTGCTTCAGTTAAGGTATATTTTGAAATAGAGCTATATCAGCTGATCTCAGGGTGTCTCTCCGAGATTTTTGAAAGTTGTTCTGGATCCAATGTGTATGTTGAAAAGGAAATGTCTTTGTTTTTGAGTGTGTAAGTTCGACTTGTTTTTGTTAATGATTTGAAACAATCATCAAGTATGGTATCTCCGCTCAGATATGCAATGAGGTCGTTAGGGCTGAACTCTGTAGTCTTCCAAACATTCCGCATTTTACCTGCAATATTAATTTTTCCGGTCGTTATCATGTTTATGAATTCGTGCCCTTGACGTACTGGATGGGTGCTGATGTTATATCCATTGAAAACCCTGTTTGCTAATGCAATGCAGGTGTGAATCTCTTTGATCGGCTGATATGTGAATTTGGCTTTGGAAAAAAGTCTCTTCTGCTCCTCAGTGTCCATCAACCATGCTTTTCTAATATTGAGCTGATGCGCGCCATATGATATTTGGTCAAAGCTGTTTCGCATCTCATGAACATTGCACGGGTGATACGAGTTCTTACACTCAATCAAAAAGAGGTGGCCATCCTTGAAGGCGACTATATCGGTTTCCATTTCCTTTTTTTGGAAAAGAATGTTAACTTCCTGTGCTACCTGAAAGCCTTGCTCCTTCAGGGCGCTTGCAATTTTGGATTGCATTGGATCAATTTTCTCTATGAAAGGCTGTTTTATTCTGTGAGCGCAGAATATATTCCTTGCGAGATTGGAGTTTGCGATAATTGCAGGCGAAGCGAGATAATGACCGTTTAACTTCAGTAGTGGGGTGTATTGAATGTCAATATGGTCAGGGTCTGAAAGGTCTAATGAAATTAAATCCAATATTTTGGAAGGGTCGCGGTTTGGAATTATCAATTCAATAAGCTGTTTCAGTTGGGTTTCGCCAAATGTTGGCAGGACGGACCTTAGGGCAATGACGTATCTGTCTTCTTTTGGATGATCAGCTAATGCACATTGAAAAATCGTGCTTGCAAAGCGAAAAAACCGCTGAACTTTCATGATGTCTAGCGCAGTTATTCCATCTTTTATTTCAACATCTTTTAAAATCCCATAGTCATAGTTCTCTAAACCCAATTGCACCAGAGCTTCGATTTCTTCTTCAAAAAGCTCATCGGTAGAAAATGGCTTTAAAATGACTGGGTCTAAAATGTACTTCATTACGTATCTTGGAATTGGTTTTTTTACTATGGAGATTATTTCATCTTTTCCCGCTGTATAAAATTCTTCAGCAAATTTTCTTATAGAGGCAGGGCGGTGTTCGTTGTCTTTGTTAAAGATATGTTCTTCCAATCCCAGTCTGCGAATAATCATCTGTTGGAAGGCTTGTATGTAACCAAGTCTGATGGACTGTTCCAAGCGAGGGTTGATTGCTTCTATTTTTAGGCTTTGATTGTCTATTGCTTGATAGGGGAAACCATCCAATAAAATCTCTGCCTCCTTGTATTGGCAGATTTTCGCGGACTCGATCAGGATGTTCCAGTAAAAATTGGTTTGAGTTGCTGATTCGTCAATGTGCTGAAAGTGCTTATTTATAATGCCGAGCTCGTTGTTGTGTAGCTTTAAGATATAGCTAAAGGCTTCAGCGAGGTCTTCGTTGCTGTAATGATCTATTTCGTGAGAGGGCAATTGTTTATTGCCTCCAGTGAATCGGGTTGCGAATAATATTTCAATGTTTGCTAGCAATGTTTTGATAATTAGATTTTTTCTGTTTTTTATTATTTGAATTAAGCCTTCATTGATTTGTTTCGCCTTTGCTCCGAGATTGAGCAGGTTTTTAGTGGATTCAAGAAAGTTTGTTTGTTCTGTTGTGAGGTGCAACAATTCCTTGTGCGTCATGCAAGATTGGATTACGGATTTTGCAGTATTTGTTTTGAATTTATATTTCGAGCTTCTAAATACTCCTATCCGCCTCATTTCTGTAAGAGATTTTTCAGGGTGAAATATAATCAGTGCGAGGGCTAAGGTTTGAGCCTTTTTTGTGTTATTCGAACTCATCAATGTTAGCAAGTCGGAAGTCTTGGATTTTATTTCTTTTTCGATGACTTTCTTAGAGGGTCTTTCTAATCCAATACTCTCTATTAATTGATTGGTTAATACTTGCCCTTCGATGGCGTTAATAATGCTGTTGAAGTCCATTGCGGTTAGCTCCTTGGAAAAAGTTCCAGTGTTTTTCAAAGCAAACTTCTAAATATCTTATTCGGTAAGCTCCGATTTTTTCGTCAATGCTTACCGCGGAAGATAGCTTGGTCCGCCCATTATCATGCTTCGTACAGACGCATTCAGCATGACGGCATTTTGCTAGCATGTCACTGTTTTTGGAACCGCTTTTGCAGGGTGCGGATGCTCTTAATTGAGACAAAATACCCAATGCCAATCGTCTATAAACGCAGGCGCTTTTTGAGTCTGAGATTGTTTGGGCATTCATAAATGCACCTTGGTAGACCTAGCGGAATTGCGATAAAAGAGATTGATCTGGCTGCGTGTGTGAGTAGATTGCGTTAATTAATAGCTGTCTGAAATCGGTCACGAACGGCTGCGGATCCCTCCAGAGAATTTTACCGCCGCCGCCCGCGACGGTACGTTCAACGTGCGCAACAACGAAGACACATGAATCCTTACCGTAAACGGTGAAATATCCAGCTCACGGGCGATTTCCTTGTTGGTCTTGCCTTGGGCGATCAATCGCAACACGTCCTGCTGACGGGGCGTGAGGGCGACGCCGGTCTCCAGCGGCAACAGTCCCGACGGCGCGAATTTCACCAGCACTTCACCTTCGCGAATCGCCAGGATCGCCTGGCCAATCTCGCCCGGGGCAATGTTCTTGCCGATGAAACCGTCGATGCCGGCGGCCATGACTTCACTGATCAACGTTTCATCATCGACCATCGACACCACGATCAGGGTGGTACGCGGCAGGCGTCGGCGCAGTTCAGCGAGCTGGCTGACGCAGGTGAGTCCGGGAAAGCGCAGATCCAGAATCAGCGTGTCCGGCTCGTCACCGCAGGGCAGCAGCGCCATTACGCTGGCCAGGTCGCCAGCCTCTTCGATACTCGCGTCGGGCAGCAGGCGCTGGACAGTGCGCAGCATGGCCTCGCGAAACATCGGGTGATCGTCGGCTATGATAATTCGGCATGTCATGGCGTGACCCTCCCTGGGTCAGGCTTGTTCTTGGCAAACACCTTAGCATTGGGCGCTTGGATTGCCTGTAGGCTCATTCCGAATATGACGATTGCGGCACAAGGACGTTAACGATGAAGTTCGAGAAAAACACCGAACTCGACCAGGCCAACCTGCGCATTATCATCGCTGGCATTGCCGTGGTTTATATCGGTGTACTGGGTTTTTTGCCGGGCCAACGCTTCGATACTTACCTGCCTGTGGTCACGTATATCTGTCTGTTTTTGCTGGCTTCGATTGTGCTGCGTCAGACGATTGTGCGCTGGCCGGGGCATTACCCGGTACGACGGATTTTCGCCATGGTTCACGATTACACCGGCACCTGTTTCGGGCTGGTGGTTGGCGGCGAAGCGGCGTTGCCGCTTTATGCGGTGATCATCTGGGTCAACCTCGGCAACGGCATGCGATACGGCTCGCGCTATCTGGCGATTGCCACAGTGTTGGCGTTGCTGGCGCTGCTCTGCGTTTATCGCCTGACGCCGTTATGGCAGGCGCAACCGTTCATGGTGTTGATGCTGATGATCACCAGCACGATGATCCCGTTCTACGCGCACCTGCTGCTGGAACGCACGCGCAAGGCCTCCGAGGAAGCGGTCGCGGCCAATCTGGAGAAGTCGCGGTTTCTCGCCCAGGCCAGCCATGATTTGCGTCAGCCGATTCACTCCATCGGCCTGTTTACCGCGTGCCTGCGTGAGTCGAGGCTGGGGGATGAGGAGCGGCGGCTGGTCGACAACATCGACCGTTCGCTGCTGAACGTATCGCAGTTGTTCCGCTCGATTCTCGACCTGTACACCCTCGATAACGGGCGGATTCTGCCAAAACTGCAAACCCTGAATCTGGGCGAGTGGCTTGCCGATCTGATCCGCGAGAATGCCGAAGCCGCGCGTTGGGCTGGCGTGGAACTGCGCTTGCGACCCTGTCATTACTGGGTTCGAACCGATCCGTCGCTGCTCGCGACCATGGTGCAGAACGTGCTTTCCAACTGTTTCAAATATGGTGCGCAGCGGCCGGTGCTGATTGGTGTGCGCACGCGCGGAGCAGGGCTGGCTATCGTGATTTACGATCAGGGCAGCGGCATTGCCCAAGAGCATTTGCCAAAGGTATTCGAGGAGTTCTACCGGGTTCGCCAAGTGCGTGACAAAGATGTCGAAGGTGTGGGGCTGGGCCTGTCGATCGTCAAGCGCCTGGGGCAGTTGATTGATCTAGATGTCGCGTTGCGCTCGCGAATCGGTCGGGGTACGGCTGTCATCATGTCGGGGCTGCCCACGACTGCGCCGCCGCAGCTATCGGTCAATCGCGATGAAGCGCGCCAGGTCGGCCTGTTGACCGGGCTGAAGGTGTGTCTGGTGGAGGATGATCGCAACGTATTGATGGCGACATCGGCGTTGCTGGAGCGCTGGGGCTGCGTGGTGCAGGCCGAGTTGACGGGGCAGGACTTGACCACCGATTGCGACATCATTGTTGCCGATTATGATCTTGGCGCCCATGCCACTGGTATCGAGTGTATTGACGAGGTGCGCCGCCAACGCGGCTGGGCGGTGCCGGCAATGATCATCAGCGGGCATGACATCGAAAAAATACAGGCGGCCTTGCACGACCGCCAAATTGCCATCCTGTCCAAACCGGTACGCCCGGTCGAGTTGCGCGCGACCTTGCGTGCCCTGCGCGACCGGCAAACCGAGCCGGTCGAGCAGGTTTGAGTCAACGCTTGCAGAGGTAATCCTGAGTGATGGTGGTTTGCAGGCAGTTGTACTGACCCATGGTGCGGCAGATGTTTTTCTCCGAACCGGTGACCTCGGCGTTTTTGTAGCCCCAGGTCTTGCAGCGCTGTGCAGCGACGGTCAGGCCTTGTTCGGCGCTGGTCTGGCCGCTTTCGAACTGGCCCAGCTCGTAGGAGACCTGGACGACACCATCGTTCTTGCTGCCGCCAGTGGCTTCCCATTGTTTTGGTGTGGCGCAGCCGGTCAAAAAAAGGGAGGCGAGGGTGAGAGTTGCGATCAGGGTTTTCATGACGGAACGTAGTCCTTTACCGAGGAAGAGGCATTATTGAAATGGAAGCGGCGAGGCACCTTTCGGCAGGCATGACAGCGGTGGCTTCATGATGCCCATGCTCGCCACGGCGATGATTGCGCCGCTGGGCAACTGGCAGTTGTATTCACCGGCCGGGGTGTGGGCGGTGTAGTAGGTGAGGGTGCTGTCGTTACGGATGTTGTCGATTTTCGAGACCGGTTTACCGATGACGGTCTGGGCGCGCTCTTTCATGCTGGCTTCGGTGGGTTTCATGGTCTGGCAACCGGTGGTGCCCAGGAGCAGGGCACCGACGGCGACGATTTTGCTGAGGTGTGCATGCAGTTTCATGGTGTTTCTTCCTTGGTGTTGTTCTGATTTCCGAGCACAACGATCCTGAGCACCGCCAAGCGGCAGTGTTTAGGAACATTGGGGGTTGCGGGGGAATATAGCGCCGGGCGGCAGAGCGGTCGATTAGCACAAATGTGCTAGTGCGGCGCCGAACGGACGGCTCTTCGGAGCCGACCGTTGGGTCGAGGGAGAGTTTATTGAGGGCTGTTGAACTGGTCGGAATAATTGCCCGTCATCAGTGCCGAGGCAACTTGGTCGGAACCGACGCCGGCGCGGGAATAGGCGAGGCGGTTAGCGTTCACGCGATCAGCGCCATCCGCCGCAACAGCCCCGGCGCCGACACGGTCAGCGCCGTCCGCCGCAACAGCCCCGGCACCGACCCGGTCAGCGCCGTCGGCCGCAACAGCCCCGGCACCGACACGGTCAGCGCCATCCGCCGCGACAGCCCCGGCACCGACCCGATCAGCGCCGTCCGCCGCAACAGCCCCGGCGCCGACACGGTCAGCGCCGTCCGCCGCAACAGCCCCGGCACCGACACGGTCAGCGCCGTCCGCCGCAACAGCCCCGGCGCCGACACGGTCAGCGCCGTCCGCCGCAACAGCCCCGGCGCCGACACGGTCAGCGCCGTCCGCCGCAACAGCCCCGGCGCCGACACGGTCAGCGCCGTCCGCCGCAACAGCTCCGGCGCCGACACGATCCGACCCATCCGCAGCCACTGCTTGCGGCTGTGCTGCCCAGATCCCGGGCGCCGCAATCGTAGTCGCTACCGCTAATACAACGCCTGACAAAAGCTTGTGTTTCATGATCTTCTCCACGACCCATCAGCCACACCGCAATTGGGCAATGCCCGCCGTTAGATTTTTGGCGTTCGACTCACTGACTCGGGTCAAGCTGTTTGGCAATTGGCACGGGTGCACCGACTGGCGCACGGGTGTCGATGATTTCGATCGCTTGGAAACGCAACTGGAGAAGTATAGATCGGCATTCGCTGCCCATCCTGCGGGATGACAAGGATATGGGCGATAGTCGTTTCACTTCCTTGCAGGCAGGGGCAAGAAGGAAATCAGTCTAAAAACGCCAACCCGGTTTTCCGTGCGTTTGCTAGGCTCAAAGATGTAGGTGAAGACGCAGACTGATGCGCAATCGGATAGCAAGGGGGCGCGGGGCGCGTTCCGAAGGGTACACGGTTAGAAAGATCTCCGCGCTGAGATCCAGCCCTTACGCCGTGTGAAGCAGCCGAGGCACTACTTTTTCAAATTAGCCCGGTACTGTGAGAAGCCTGATAAACCTTGTAAGCCAGAGACCAGCGCTGGCCGCCTACTCGAACACCAAAGCCCGCATCGTGCGGGCTTTGTCGTTCTTGCAGGACTAGATCTGCTTGAGTGCGTGGGCCAGATCGGCGCGCAGGTCTTCGATGTCTTCGACACCCACGGACAAACGCACCAGCCCATCGCCGATCCCCAGTTTTGCGCGGGTTTCAGGGGGGATCGTGGCGTGGGTCATGATCGCCGGGTGCTCGATCAGACTCTCGACGCCGCCCAGGCTCTCGGCCAGAGCGAAGATCTTCACGTTCTCAAGAAAGCGTCGCGCGCCGGCCAGATCAGTGTTCAAGTCCACGGAAATCATCCCGCCGAAACCGCGCATC
This sequence comes from Pseudomonas sp. NPDC087639, assembly GCF_044743385.1. Taxonomy (NCBI): domain Bacteria; kingdom Pseudomonadati; phylum Pseudomonadota; class Gammaproteobacteria; order Pseudomonadales; family Pseudomonadaceae; genus Pseudomonas; species Pseudomonas sp. NPDC087639. Next base: position 21,335 of record NZ_JBIUWI010000016.1, read on the forward strand.
TGCCGCTTGGCCAATTCATGCTGAGGGTGTGATGCCAGACCCGGGTAGTAGACATGTTTGACCTGCGGCTGCTGCTCGAGCCACTGCGCCAGATCCAGTGCGTTGCTGCAATGGCGCTCCATGCGCAGCGCCAGGGTTTTCACACCGCGCAACGTGAGGAATGCATCGAACGGCCCGGAAATCGCGCCGACCGCGTTTTGCAAAAAGCCCAGACGCTCCGCCAGCTCGGCATTCTGCCCGACCACGGCAATACCGCCGATGACATCGGAGTGGCCGTTCAGATACTTGGTGGTCGAGTGCAGCACGATGTCGAAACCCAACTCCAGCGGCCGCTGGATATACGGGCTGGCAAAGGTGTTGTCGGCGACAGTGATGATGCCGCGCGCCCGGCAGATGCGCGCAATGGCGGCAAGATCCGACAGGCTCAACAAGGGGTTGGTCGGCGTCTCGACCATGACCATGCGCGTGTCGTCCTGCAGCGATGCTTCGAACGCTGACAGGTCAGTCAGATCGACGTAGCTGAAACGATGCCCGGCGCTGCGTTGGCGCACTTTGTCGAACAACCGGAAGGTGCCGCCGTACAGGTCATTGCCGGAAATGATGTGTGAACCGGCATCGAGCAGTTCCAGCACAGTGGAAATCGTCGCCAGCCCGGAAGCGAAGGCAAACGCCCGGGTGCCACCTTCCAGATCCGCCACGCAGCGCTCAAGGGCAAAACGCGTCGGGTTATGCGAGCGCCCGTAATCGAACCCCTTGTGCACACCGGGGCTGTCTTGCAGGTAGGTGGAGTTGGCGTAGATCGGCGGCATCAGAGCGCCAGTGGTCGGGTCAGGCTCTTGCCCGGCATGGATCACCCGGGTCGCGAAGCCTTGGGTGTTTTTGTCGTGCTGACTCATGCGAGGGATCTCCGTAATTGGTTGAGCATGTCGGTGCGGGTGATCAGGCCATGGAAGCCTGAAGCGTCGGCGATGATGGCGACGAGGCCGCGGCTGAGCACCGATTCCAGTTCAGCGAGAGGCGCGCCGGGGGCGAGGGTTTGCAGTTTGTCGGTCATCACGCTGGAGACCGATTGACTGAAGCGGGCGGCATCTTCGTGAACGGCCAGCAGAATGTCTGATTCGTCGATCACACCGACCAGTTCCTTGCCTTCAACCAGCACTGGCAGTTGCGAAACGTCCGCCAGGCGCATGCGCTGGAACGCGGTCAGCAACGTGTCGTCTGGACCGACGCTGATGACGCGGCCGTCCTCGAAACGCCGGGCGATCAGATCGCGCAGGTCGCCATAGCCCTTGCGCTGTAACAGGCCTTGGTCGGTCATCCACTGGTCGTTGTAAACCTTCGACAAGTAGCGGGTGCCGGTGTCGCAGACAAAACTCACCACGCGTTTCGGCTCGGTCTGTTCGCGGCAATAACGCAATGCTGCGGCGAGCAGGGTGCCGGTGGATGAGCCGCCCAGAATGCCCTCGGCTTTGAGCAATTGGCGAGCGTGATCGAAGCTTTCTTCGTCACTGATCGAGTAAGCGTGGCGAACGCTGGAGAGATCGGTGATCGACGGAATGAAGTCTTCGCCAATGCCTTCGACCGCCCACGAACCGGGGGTCGGCAGCGAGCCGTCACGGCTGTATTGCGCCATCACCGAGCCAACCGGATCGGCCAGGACCATCTCCAGATCCGGCTGCACGCGCTTGAAGAACCGCGTCAGTCCGGTCAGGGTGCCTGCCGAGCCAACGCCGACCACGATCGCATCCAGGTCATGTTCGGTCTGCGCCCAGATCTCCGGCGCGGTGCTGCATTCATGGGCCAGTGGGTTGGCCGGGTTGTTGAACTGATCGGCAAAGAACGCGCCGGGAATGTCTTTCGCCAGTCGTGCGGCGACGTCCTGGTAATACTCGGGATGGCCCTTGCCGACATCCGAGCGGGTGATGTGCACTTCAGCGCCCATGGCTTTCAAGTGCAGGACTTTCTCGGTGGACATTTTGTCCGGGACAACCAGCACCACGCGATAGCCTTTGGCACGGCCAACGAGCGCCAGACCCAGGCCGGTATTGCCGGCAGTGGCCTCGACGATGGTGCCGCCCGGTTTAAGGCGACCATCACGTTCGGCGGCGTCGATCATCGCCAGACCGATACGATCCTTGATCGAACCGCCAGGGTTTTGTGATTCGAGTTTGAGGAACAGTGTGCAGGGGCCGGTATCGAAGCGAGTGACTTGTACCAGCGGGGTATTTCCTATCAGCCCCAGGACAGCAGGGCGGGATTCCTTTGACATTCTTCACCTCTTGTTGGTGATGGATCGCGTTCCGTTCGCGGGAAAAGCTCGCAAGCAACATAGGCTGTGAAGGGGGCTGCCGCAACCACCCGACGGGCGGAAAAGGCCAGCGATTTTGATCTAACTATAGAACTGAATTGGCGAGGGGATCGGGACGGGGATCGGCGGTGTTGCCGAACAAAAGCCGTGGGGCGGGCGGTGCATGTGGGACAGGATCAGTGTTTGCTCATCAAACCGTGCAAAACACCGAGGCGCAGACCTGGCTCGGACGGCACCATCTGCGCAATGCCGAACACCTTGAACGCTGCCAGCATCAGCACCAGCCCGCCGGGCAGGATGCTTTGGCGGTGGGGTTGCAGACCGGCGAGTTTGAGTTGCTGGACATTGGTCACTTTCAGCAGAAGCAGCGACAGACGCAAGAGTCCGGCGTAGGTAATGCCGTCCTGGCCGAAGTCGTTCAGGCGATTGGCCTTGAGCACCTTGGCCAGCATGCGCGCGGTGCCGGAAGAGCCAATGGTCTGTTGCCAGCCCTGAGCACGATAGCGCCGAGCGACTTTTTCAAATTGCAGGATGGCGAAGCGCTCGGCTTCTTGCAGGGCGCCGGGGGAAACAGCGCCGTTGCGAAAAAACCGTGTACTCAAGGTGCCGCTGCCAATGGCAATGCTTTCGGTCAGCAACGGTTGCGAACCTTGGCCGAGAATCAGTTCGGTGGAACCGCCGCCGATATCGACCACCAGGCGCATGTCCTCGACCCCGGGCAAGGTGTGAGCCACACCGGCATACACCAGCCGCGCTTCTTCATCCCCGGAAATGACATCGATGCGAAAACCCAGATGCCGCTCTGCGCTGGCCAGAAACAACTGCGCATTGTCCGCCTCACGCACCGCGCTGGTGGCCACCGCTCGCACTCGTCCCGGCTCGAAACCGCGTAATTTCTTGCCGAAGCGGGCCAGCGCCTGCCAGCCGCGATCCAGAGCCAAAGTGTCCAGCGCACCGCCCTCAAAACCCTCGGCGAGCCGCACCGGTTCCCGCAAGGTTTTGACTTCCTGAATCATCAAGCCCTTCCGGCTGCGCACCGACTGGCCGATCATCAGGCGAAAGGCATTCGAACCCAGGTCGATGGCGGCAAACAGCGAGTCGTCTTCTTTCATGGCAATCCTTGCAAAGCATCCGTCTAGGCTGGAGACGGTTTGCGAGGATTCTGCCGTGGGGTTGATGACATCCTGATGACGGCGCGGGGGCGACTGGATGAATTCAGACCTGTCATGACACTGTCATTATCCGCCGACTAAGCTTGGGTCAACACATCGCGTGTTCTTAAAGTTTCTGCTGCCTTCCTGGCAGCTTTTTTTTGCCCCGGATTTGATGCACCCCTGCGTGTTGAACTGCCAAAGGCAACGATCTTTTGATGTTTTTAGATCAGGATCAAGAGATCGCAGCCTTCCACAGCTCCAGCAGAGGATTGGCTCAGCAACCCTGCGGAGTTTCGCCTCGGGCAAGACGAGCATTGATATCTTCAATCACGTCGGGCAATTCGGCGATGGTGTCGATCAGATAGTGCGGACGTGAAGGGGCAAACATCTCGCTGATTCGTGCGCGCTCTTCGGCGAGTCGATCCGACGGCAGCGCCTTGTATTGCTCGTAGGTCAGGCCCAGTGCGTTGCCGGAACATGTCAACGCCACCGTCCACATACCGGCGCTGCGACCTTCGAGAATACCCGGCCAGGTGTCATCGACTTTAACGCATGCCGCCACGTCATCCACGCCCAGAGCAATTACATTGGCCAGCGCCTGCGCCGGAAACGGCCGACCATTGGGCACTTCGTCGGTGGCGACGACGTGATCGGCAATGTAGCCGTTCTCACGCGCCAGCTCGACGACCTTGGCCATCACCACCGACGGATAACCGGAGCACGAGCCGATTTTCAAGCCCTTGTCACGCAGAGTGGCAATGGCCTGGAGTGCGCCGGGGATCAACGCCGAATGCAGGGCGATTTTCTCGATCTGCAGTGGCATGAAGCGTTCGTAGATGGCAGTAACGTCTTCGTCAGTCGGCAGGCGGTCGAAGGCGGCGCGATAACGTTCGGCAATCTGCGGCAGGTTGCACAGGGTGCGGATGTGATCCCATTTGCCCATGCCCATCGGGCCGCGCGCCTCTTCCAGCGACACCGCCACGCCGAACTCGGCAAAAGCCTCGACGAAAATCTGTGTCGGCGCAAACGAGCCGAAATCGACAACGGTGCCGGCCCAGTCGAGGACGGCGGCTTGCAGGTGAGTCGGTTGGTTGTACTGCATGGTCAATCTCCGTTTTCGGGTAAGCGTTGGCCGTCCCTCGGTGTTGAGGGAGGGCGGGTCAGGGATAAGCGTGGCGGTCGAGTCAGGTGACCAACGGCGGATCCGAATCGAACAGCTCAGCGATCACCGGTCGGTTCCTGCGGATGCCAAGACAGCACAAGTGGTATTCGATGGAAAAAGGGTGATCGACAAAAGTGATGGGTTTTGTTCCCGGGGTTTCGGTGTACTCGACAGCGGACACCAGGCCAATCCCGATGCCTTTGGCAATCGCGTGCACAATCGCTTCGCGGCTGTTCAACTGCATGACGCAGTTGAGCTCTACGCCCAGGCGCTTGCAGCTTTCTTCCACCAGTTGCCGGGTGCGCGAGCTCTTCTCGCGCAGCACCCATTTTTCGCGGCTGATTTCGTTGACGTGTACCTGTGCCTGGCTGGCCCACGGGTGGTCATCACGTACCACGGCAATGATCGGATAACGGTGATACAGGCGCGTATGGAAGCGCTGGTCGAATTCCGACAGCGCCAGAATCGCCACGTCGATATCGAAGTTGAACAACCGGGCCAGGGTTTCCTTTTCCGAGGAAAACGACGTTTCCAGTTCGATATCCGGGTGCTGTTGCATCAGTTCGTACGTCAGGTTCATGGCTATTGGCGGCGACACTGCGCCGAGACGCAGCATGCCGTTCTTGCGTTGTTTAAAGCTTTGCAACAGTTGCACCGCTTCGTCTTCCTGACCGAACAGGCCTTGAGTGATTGCGTACAGCTTGTGCCCGGCGGCGCTCATCTCGATGTAGCGTCCACGGCGATGGAACAGTTCCACCGAGAAGGTTTTCTCCAGCGCATTGACCTGCTCGCTGACGGTCGGCTGACCGACACTGAGATACTCGGCGGCAAGGGTGAAGCTGCCGGTTTTGGCCACTGCGTGAAACGAACGCAACCACTTGTGATACTGGTACATGCAAGCCCCGTCAGCGTCGGATGAACATTGCCACCGCCGCGCTGCACAGGCAGGCGCTGGTGACCACTATGAAGATGAGAGACGTATTTGCCGTGGAGTCAAGCAGACGACCAATCAATGGTTCGGCCAGCCCGGCGAACAGGTAGGACGAGAAGTTCATGATCCCGGTCGCGGTACCGGCGCGTTTGGCGCCGACCAGATCCGGGCACAGTGCCCAGAAACTCGAGGCCGGCCCGTAGACGAAGAAACCGCAGAGGAACAGGGCGACCAGCCCGATCAGGCTGTGCGGCGGCAGGCTCCACATCCACAGGCTGGTCGCGGCACCGAGGAACATGTAGAGCATGATCGCCAGGTAACGCTTGGAGCCGAAGAGTTTGTCCGACACCCAGCCGTTGCTCAAAGCACCGACCGCCATACCGACCGGGAGGGCGACGGTGATCCATTTCGGGTCGATCATGCCGTCACCACTTTTCCAGTCAGCGCCGAGAAAATGCACCGGCACCCAGACGATCAAGCCGTAGCGTGCGGCGTTTTGAAAGCCCAGCGACAGCGCGGCGATCAGCAGGCGGGGATTCTTCAGCACGGCTTTGTAACGTTGTCCCGATGACTCGGCTTCGCCCTGTGCCGCTTCCTGATGTTTATCGTCGGCGTTGGCAACGCCGGTATCGGCTACGGGCTGGAAGCCGAGATCCTGCGGACGTTCACGGGCGACGAGGTAAAAGATGATCCCGCCGGCGAGCATCAGCAGCACCGGCAGGCGGAAGATCCAGCGCCATTCAAGTTGCAGCACTTCCAGCACGACGATGGAAGTGACGTAGGAGAGGATCGAAGCGCATCCGGCGGCAAACGTGTAGAAACCGTAGACCTTGCCGCGCTCACCGGCCGCCCACCAATTGGCAATCAGTCGACCGCCCGGCGCCCAGCCCAATGCCTGGAAGTAGCCATTCACGCCCCACGGCAGAATCAGGCTGGCGAAGCCGCCAGCAAAACTGGTCACCCAGTTGGCGCCGCAGGACAGCACCGCACCAAGGGTCATGATCTTCCGGCCGCCGAATTTGTCGGCGAGGTTACCGTTGATAGCCTGGCCGATGGCGTAGGCCCACAACATCGCAGCAGACACCCAGCCGAGGGTTTCCTTGCTCAGGCCGAACTCGGCCTGAATTCCCGGAATGGCAAAACCGAAGGTCTGCCTCCCGGTATAGAAAAACAGGTAACAGAACATCGCCGCCAGCAGCATGCGCCACTGCGCAACCCGGAACGAGGCAGAACTTACGGCGAGACCAGGCATTGTTTCTGCACGATTCATGATCTTTTCCTTATTGTTGTGGATTCCCGTCGGTTGTCGACGACGGGTGCACTCTTTTTTGGTGCGACAGGAAATCACCGCAGCGTCTTACGCCGCCGGCTGTGCTTCAGCGGTTGAGGGATCGGCTGACGTCAGGCGGCTTGGGAACCGATGAAGTTCTTGCCGCGCGCGCCCTGCATCGCCAGGTGAATGATGGCTTCGGCGTCCTTGGCCGAGACCCCGTAGTCGGCGAATTCGGTCTTCACGCCCAAGGCATGGAGGAACTCGCGCAATTGCTGTTGAGCCTTGGGCAAATCCTCACCGAATACCCGCTGCAGGGTGCGGTCGCGGGTGACGTCATGCCCCCAGGCCAGACCCAGCACCAGCGGCAAGGTGAAGGAGCAGGCGATGCCGTGAGGCAGACCGTGACGCAGGGTCATTTCGTAGGAAATCGAATGCGCCAACGCGGTTTTGGTGTTGGAAAACGCCAGCCCGGCCTTGAGCGCGGCCAGCGCCATACGCGTGCGCAGCTCCTGGCTGGACAAGTCCTGCTGTAGCTGTGGCAGGCATTCGAGGATGTCTTCGATGGCAGAAATCGCGAAAGTGTCGGAGACCGGGTTGGCGTTGACGTTCCAGATTGACTCCAGCGCATGGGACAGTGCGTCGAGCCCGGTTGAAACGGTGACGCTGGCGGGCACGGTGAGCATCAGTTGAGGGTCGATGATTGCCACACGCGGCCAAGTGCATTCCAGGTGCAGCGAGTATTTTTTGTGGCTGGCGCTGTCCCAGATCGTCGCCCAAGGCGTTACTTCACTGCCGGTGCCAGCGGTGGTCGGCGCGGCAATCAGCTGTTTGCAGCGAGCTGGAATGAAGGGCTGGCCGGTCGCGAGCAAGGCCAGCAATTCATCGAAACGCCCGGATTCGGTGCCCACGATCAACGCCTTGGCGGTGTCGATGGCACTGCCGCCACCGACGGCGAGCACCACGTCGCATCCACCGGCGCGCTGCCAGAAATCCTCATACGTGCTGCGCAAATGCGCGACGTCGGGATTCGGTTGGACGTCTTCGAAGATGTAGACCAGACGATCACCAAGCAGAGCTTGCAGGCGATCCACCAGCCCCAGTCCACGTGCCTCGGGAAAGGTTACGAGGGCGACGGTTTGCTGTTCGGTAATGGTGGCAAGGTCTTGCAGGCTGCCCCAGCCGAAACGGGTATCGACGGGGTTCTGGAAGCGGGCAGTCATGGTGGATCCTTCTTGTTGTTGTCATGTGGCCACATACTCGATGGTGGCTGACAACGGCACAAATCGATAAATCGCAGGTTTGAATCGGCTGGACCGATAAAAACCGCTGCTAATGGGCTGAACCGCTCTGGATCGCTGCGCGTAGCCGGCTCGACACTGCATCGGCGACGATCACCATGAAAGTGATGACGATGATGCAGGTGGCTGTTTCCTGGTACTTGAACAGTTTGAGACTGCTCACCAGTTCGAAACCCAGGCCGCCAGCGCCGACCATTCCAAGTACGGTGGCCGAACGCAGATTGACCTCGAAGCGGTAGAGAATCACGGCAATCCACGCAGTGATCACCTGCGGCAATACGCCAAACACGATTACCTGCAACGGCCGCGCACCGGTCGCTTGCAGCGCTTCAATCGGGCCTTGATCAATCTCTTCAATGCTCTCGGCGAAGAACTTGCCGAGCATGCCAAGGCCATGCAGCGCCAGCGCCAGCACACCGGGAAACGGGCCGAGACCGACCGCCGATACGAAGATCAGCGCGAGGATCAGTTCATTGATGCTGCGAGTGAAATTCAGCACCTGCCGGGTGAGGTGGAACACCAGTCGATTGCGACTGAGATTGCGCGCCGCGAGAAACGACAGAGGAATCGCCAGTAGCACTCCGAGCAACGTGCCCCATATGGCGATCTGCAAGGTTTCCACGGCGGGTGCGACCAGACGCGGCAGGATGCTCAGATCGGGTGGAAAAGTGCGCGAGAGAAAGTCGCCAATCTGCGGCAATCCGGCGGCCAGTTCTCCCATGCTGAGTTGGGCACCTTGAGCGCTCCAGTTCAGCGTCCACAACACGATCAGGACGATGGCACCGGTGGTCAGCCAACTGCGTGTGCCACGGGGGCGATTGCCAACCCACTGATAGTTTTGCGATTGCATGTTCAGGCCCTCGATGCGGCGCAGTAGGTCAGGGTGGGCGTCAGGGTGTCTGCAGGTAACTCCGAAGGCTGGCCCGGATAGATTCGTGCCAGATCCGCGTCGGTCATACTCGAGGCTTTGCCGTCGAACACCAGGTTGCCGTGAGCCAGGCCGACCACGCGGTCGCCGAACTCGCGGGCGTATTCGACCTGATGCAGATTGCACAACACGGTGATGCCCAGCTCGCGAGTGGCATCGCGCAGGTACTGCAAGACCAGTCGCGCGGTTTTCGGGTCGAGGCTGGCGATCGGTTCATCAGCCAGAATCACCTTCGGTCGTTGGGCCAGCGCGCGGGCAATCCCGACGCGCTGCTTCTGTCCGCCGGACAACGAGTCGGTTCGCTCACCGGACTTGTGCGCGAGTTCGACGCGCTCCAGGCACTGCATGGCCAGCGCTACGTCGTCACGGCGAAACAGCTGCAGGATCGAGGCGAACGTGCCCACCGAACCGAGGCGGCCGGTCAGCACATTCTTCAATACGCTCAGGCGCGGCACGACGTTGTGGTGCTGAAAAATCATCGCCACTTCACGGCGCAGCACAGTGGTGTCGGGGCAGGTGAGGGCATCGATGCCGGCCACGCTCAGCGTGCCGCTGTCGGCTTGCGCCAAGCGATTAATGCAGCGCAGCAAGGTCGACTTTCCGGCGCCGGACTGACCCAGCACCACGACGAATTCCCCGGCACCGACCTCCAGGTCAATGCCGCGCAATACCGGGTTGCTGCCGTAATGCTTGGTGAGTTGGCGGATGCTGATCATTTCATGCTCCGCAAATCGAGATCGAGCACCTTGGCGGTTTCGCGCACTACGTCGTAAGCCGCGTCCGTAGTGGGCTGGAAGCCATTGAGTACACCCTGATCGCCCCACGGCACATCCTTGATCGAGGCGAGTGCGGCGGCGATTTTCTGCTTCAGCTCAGGATCCAGCGCCTTGCGCCAGACCATCGGCGACTCAGGAATCGGCTTCGAACTCCAGACCACTTCGAAGTCATCCTGCTTCACTACGCCTTTGGCTACGGCACTGGCAAATATGCGGTCGGCGACAGCGGCGGCGTCGACTTTTTTATTCTCGACAGCAAGGATGCTGGCGTCGTGGGAGCCGGAAAAAATCACCCTTTTGAACAAGCCGTCCGGGGCAAAACCGGCCTGCTCAAGACCTGCCTTGGGAAACAGGTGCCCTGATGCCGAACTCGGGTCGACGAACGCGAAGGTATGGCCCTTGAGATCTGCCAGGGAATGAATGCCGCTGTCCTTGCGCGCCAGAATCACACTTTTGTAAGCGCTCTGACCGGTCTTCTTGGTGACGGCCACAGAGAACGCTTCGACATCGGCCACCGAGGTCGCCAGCACATACGAGAACGGCCCCAGGTAGGCGACGTCGAGTTTGCCCGAGCGCAGCGCTTCGATGATGCCGTTGTAGTCGGTGGCCACGAACGGCACGACCGGCATGCCGATTTTGCTTTGCAGATCGTCGAGCACTTGCTTGCTCGCTTCGATCATCGCCTGGGAATCTTCGGACGGGATCAGGCCAATGGTCAGTTTGTCTTTGGCCCAGACATGGCTGGCGCTCAGGGCAAGCACGGTGAGACTGGCGGCACGCAGAAACTGCTTGATTGTTTTCATGGCATTCCACGGTGTGGTTGGGATTTGCCACAGGCTAGGTCTGTCACGTGACAGTCATTCAATCAATTCAATATGCGAATCCGTACTTAACTATTGATGGAGTCTATGGATGTCCAGCGCCAAACTGCGGGCCTTCCTCGCCGTTGCTCGCCACGGCAGTTTCAGTGCCGGTGCGAGGGCCACGGGGCTCAGCCAGCCGACCTTGACCACGCAGGTACAAAGCCTGGAGCGCCAACACAACGTCGAGTTGTTTCATCGCCGTGGGCGGCGCATTGAGCTGTCGGACGTTGGTCGGCAATTGCTGCCGATTGCGCAGCGCATCGCCTTGCTGGAACTGGAAGCGCATAACCTGCTGCGCGACTCCGGGCGGCTCGACAGTGGTCAGCTAAAGGTTGGCGCGGTAGGGCCGTTTCATGTGATCGAGATGGTCGACAGCTATCTGCAACAGCATCCAGGTATCGACGTGTCGATCCGCGTGGGCAACTCGGCGCAGGTGTTGTCGGATCTGGAAAACTACGTGACCGACATTGCGGTGCTGGCCGGTCGTCACGATGATCCGGCGTTGTGTGCGGTGCGTTATGCGCGGCACGCGATCATCCTTTTTGCCCATCATGAGCATCCGCTGGCCAATCGTGGAAGCGTGCGGCTGGAAGAACTGCAGGGGCAGCGTTTGTTGCAACGCGAGCCCGGTTCGACTACGCGACTGGTGCTTGAGCAGGCACTCAACGCGGCACAGGTCAAACCGCGTATCGCCATGGAAATCGGCAGCCGCGAGGCGCTACGGGAGGCGGTAGTGCGTGGGTTGGGCTTGGGCGTAGTGTCCGAGGCGGAATTCATTGCGGATCCGAACATCCGCACCATCCGTATCGAAGACGATCAGCTCTATACCGAGACCTATCTGTACTGCCTGGCGGAGCGGCGCTCGAGTCGGCTCATCTCATCGTTTTTTGATGTGGCCCTCAGCTGAGGGTTTGCAATCTTCCGAAAGGCTTGGCTAATATACGATCCATATACACTTCGTATCGGATTCGACTATGGGCATCGTCAAAATTTCAGAGGACATGCACGAAAATCTGCGCGTCTCCAGCAACGCACTCAGCCGCTCGATCAACGCGCAGGCCGAGCACTGGATGCGCATCGGCATGCTTGCCGAGCTGCACCCCAACCTCGACCACAGTGCCATTTGCCGCTTGCTGATCCGCGCCGAGCAGAACGGCGGGCTGGATCTGCAACAACTGACTCAGGAAGCAGTCACCGCATGAGAAACCAGATCAAGATCAACACCCCGGCCGAGATCGCGCAATCGCGCGTCGCTGGCCAACTCGCTGCCGAGGTACTGGCGATGCTGGTGCCCCACGTCAAGGCTGGCGTGACCACCGATGAGCTGGATCGGCTGTGCAACGACTACATCGTCAATGTGCAAAAAGCCATCCCGGCCAACGTCGGCTACCACGGCTTCCCGAAAACCGTCTGTGCCTCGGTCAACGACGTGGTGTGCCACGGCATTCCGTCAGGCACACCGTTGAAGGACGGTGACATCGTCAACCTCGACATCGCCGTGATCAAGGATGGCTGGTTTGGCGACACCAGCCGCATGTATGTGGTCGGTGAGGCTACGCCTGAGGCGCAGCATCTGATCAAGACCACCTACGACGCCATGTGCGCCGGTATCCGCGCCGTGCGCCCGGGTGCGACGCTGGGGGATATCGGCCATGCGATTCAGAGCCTGGCGGAGAAAGAAGGCTTCAGCGTGGTGCGCGAGTATTGCGGGCACGGCATCGGCAAGATCTACCACGATGAACCGCAGATCCTGCATTACGGTTTCCCGAATCAGGGGATGAAGCTCAAGGCCGGGATGATCTTCACCATCGAGCCAATGCTCAATGCCGGCAAGCGTCATGTGAAGAACATGCCGGACGGCTGGACCGTGCTGACCAGGGACGGGTCGCTGTCGGCGCAGTGGGAGCATATGGTGGCGGTGACGGAGACCGGGTTTGAAGTGTTGACGGCGTGGCCGGATCAGATCGAAGGCTTTACCCCGATAGCCTGAACACCACAAAATCACTGTGGAAGCGAGCAGGCTCGCTCCCACAGGGGGATCCGCAGGTTAGTGGGCCCCGGCGGCTTTGTTGAGGTCGCTTTCAGTCCATTCGGTATAAACACAGGCATCCGCCGTAGCCCAACGCACCCGCACCTCATCGCCAGCCTTGAGCGGCATGCCCGCCGCCGACAGCGCCTTCACCGTCATCGACGTCCCACCCGAGGTGACCACGCTGCACGTCTGGCTCTCGCCCAGAAACAGCACCTCCACCACCTTCGCCGACACCTGATTCCAACCCGCCGCCAATGGCTCATCAGTCGCCTGCTGCACACTCAATGCCAGCGCTTTTTCCGGACGCACCATCAGCAACACATCCTGATCGGTATGCAAACCCGAGGTCAGTCGAATCGACAACGACTGCCCTTCAAAACTCGCCGCCGCGTTACCCTGCGCCTTGAGCTTGAGGAAGTTCGAGTTGCCGAGAAACGAGGCGACAAAGGCATTCGGCGGATTCTGATAAAGGTCATAACCGCTGCCCAAACCGACAATCTTGCCGTGACTGAAAATCGCAATGCGTTGCGACAAACGCATGGCTTCTTCCTGATCGTGGGTCACATAGACGATGGTGATGCCCAGGCGCCGATGCAGTTGGCGCAATTCATCTTGCAAATCCTCACGCAGTTTTTTATCCAGCGCACCCAGCGGTTCGTCCATCAGCAAAATGCGTGGCTCGTAGACCAGCGCCCGGGCAATGGCGACCCGTTGCTGTTGGCCACCGGACAGTTGCGAAGGGCGGCGATGGGCGAATTGTTCGAGTTGCACCAGTTTCAACATCGCATCGACGCGCTTGTTACGCTCGGCCGCCGCCAGTTTACGGATCGCCAACGGGAAGGCGATGTTGTCGCGTACAGACAGATGCGGGAACAGCGAATAGCGCTGGAACACCATGCCGATGTCACGCTTGTGCGGCGGTACGTTGACCAGCGACTGGCCGTTGACGAGGATCTCGCCGCTGCTCGGTGTTTCGAAACCGGCAAGCATCGACAGCGTGGTGCTTTTACCGGAGCCGCTGGAGCCGAGGAAGGTCAGGAACTCGCCGTCCTTGATGTCCAGCGAGATGTTGTCCACGGCGGCGAAGTCGCCGTAGTGCTTGTTCAGGTTGCGCAGGCTGACGAGGGGTTTGTCGTTCTGCTGGGATTCGTCTTTGATCACGGCACTCATGTCGTACTCCTGGGCGCTCAGGCGCTGATTTCGTTGCGCCGACGCAGGGCGGCGGCGATCACCATGACCAAGACCGACAGGCCGATCAGCAGCGTCGAAGCGACGGCGATCACCGGAGTCAGATCCTGGCGAAGGGTGGTCCACATTTTCACGGGAAGGGTTTGCAGGGTCGGGCTGGCCATCATCACGCTGAGCACCACTTCGTCCCACGAAACGAGGAAGGCGAAGAGCGCGCCGGCAACCATGCCCGGACGAATCGCCGGGAACGTCACCTTGAACACTGCTTGCAGGCGTGACGCACCGCAGATCACCGCCGCGTCTTCAATCGACTGATCGAACAGCTTCAGCGAGTTGATGATCGAGATGATGGTGAACGGCAGCGCGACGATCACATGGCTGACGACGAAGGCGAACATCGTCCCGGTGTAACCGAGCTTGAGGAACAGCGCGTACACCGCCACGGCGATGATCACCAGCGGCACGATCATCGGCAGGGTGAACAGGCCGTAGAGCATTTCCCGGCCGGGAAAACGCCCGCGAACCAGCGCAAATGCGGTCGGCAAACCGAGGGCCACAGCGCAAATCGTGGTCAACACGGCGACTTTAAGGCTGGCCGCTGCGGCGTTCATCCAGTCGGGGTTGGAGAAGAACTGGCCGTACCATTTCAGCGTCCAGCCCGGCGGCGGGAACACCAGCCACTGGGATGAACCGAACGACAGCAAGACGATAAACACGATCGGCAACAGCAGGAACAAACCGATCAACCCGGTGGTTGCATACAAGCCGAAGCGCATCCGCCGGCTCATGGCATTGGGAGTCAGGAGCATGTCGGCTTACCTCGCGTTACTGGCGCCAACCGGGGATTCCGGCTGAAGCTTCAGGTAGAAGTAGAACAGCACCAAAGTGATCGCGATCAGCAACGCGGCGCCGGCACTGGCCAGACCCCAATTGAGGAACGATTGCACCTGCTGAATGATGAACTCCGGCAGCATCATGTTCTGCGCCCCGCCGAGCAGCGCCGGGGTGACGTAGTAACCGAGCGACATCA
>NZ_JBIUWI010000016.1:36287-41101 GCF_044743385.1 Pseudomonas sp. NPDC087639
CACCCGGAAGAAGTTGGTCCATGGGCTGGCGCCGCAGATCGAGCCGGCCTGCAGGATCATCGGGTCGATGGCCTGCATGGTCGCCTGCAACGGCAGGACGATGAACGGGATCATGATGTAGCTCATGCCGATCACCACGCCGGTCAGGTTATGCACCATTTCCAGCGGCTGATCGATGATGCCCATCGCCATCAAAGCCTTGTTGATCACGCCCGAGGCTTGCAGCAACACCAGCCACGAATAGGTGCGGGCGAGCAGGCTGGTCCACATCGACAACAGCACGATGTTGAGAATCCAGCGACCCCAGCCGCGCGGCACCAGCGTGATCGCCCAGGCGAGCGGAAAGCCCAGCAACAGGCTGAAAATCGTCACCAGCCCGGCCACCGAAAAGGTGTTGAGCAGCACGCGGGCATAGGCCGAGTTGGCGAACAGTTGTTCATAGTTGCCAAGGCCTGGCGTCGGCTCCAGCACGCCGCGCAACAGCAGGCCAATCAACGGCGCGAGAAAGAACAGGCCGAGGAACAGCAGCGCCGGAGCGAGGTTGCCGGCGCCGCGCCAGCGTTGTCTCAGGGACGGGGTTTGCGACATCGCGATCGCCTGTTTTCCTTCGGCCGAACCGGCAGCGCTTGCGGCGCTCCCGGTGGCAGTGGATGGACGGGGCGCGGTGGCCGCCATTTTCATTTGACCAGCCATTCGTTCCACCGTGTCGCGATGGTAGGGCCGTTTTTGGCCCAGTACGCGAAATCAAGAGTGATCTGATCCTTGGCGTAAGCAGTCGGCAGGTTGGGAGCCAGCGTCGAATCCAGACGCTCCACGCTGTCGAGGTTGACCGGGGCGTAAGCGGTCAGGTTGGAGAAGTCGGCCTGGCCTTTGGCACTGCTGGCGTTGGCCAGGAACTTCATCGCCGCGTCTTTGTTTTTCGAGCCCTTTGGAATCACCAGAATGTCGGCCATGACCAGGTTCTGTTTCCAGCTCACGCCCACCGGCGCGCCATCTTCTTGCAGGGCGTGAATGCGGCCGTTCCAGAACTGGCCCATGCTCGCTTCACCGGATGCCAGCAGTTGCTGCGACTGCGCGCCGCCGCCCCACCAGACGATGTCTTTCTTGATGGTGTCGAGTTTTTTGAAGGCGCGATCCAGATCCAGCGGGTAGAGCTTGTCGGCCGCTACGCCATCGGCCAGCAGGGCCAGTTCGAGCACGCCGGGGCTTGGCCATTTATAGAGGGCGCGTTTGCCGGGGTAGGTCTTGGTGTCGAACAGGGCGCTCCAGTCCTGCGGCTTGTTGGCGCCGAGTTTGCCCTCGTTGTAGCCGAGGACGAAGGAGAAGAAGAACGAGCCGACGCCGTGATCGCTGACAAAGCGCGGGTCGATTCTGTCGCGCTGGATGACTTTGAAATCGAGGGGTTCGAGCAGGCCTTCAGCAGCAGCGCGCAGGGCGAAATCGGCTTCGACATCGACCACGTCCCATTGCACGTTGCCGCTTTCGACCATCGCCTTGAGTTTGCCGTAGTCGGTCGGGCCATCCTGCACGACGGTAATGCCGCTGGCCTTGCTGAACGGATCAGCCCAGGCCTGTTTCTGCGCATCCTGGGTGCTTCCGCCCCAGCTGACGAAATTCACGCTTTCGGCGGCCATTGCAGCCTGGCCGGTCACGCTGAGCAGTCCCGCAAAAAAGATTGCGGTTGCAGCTTTGTTCAACACCATTTTCACGCCCTCATTGTTGTGTTTTTGAGCGGGCCTTGCGTTGTTGCCCGCCTGTCGGGAGCAGTAGATGGACGTTCGTGGGAGTGTCCGGTCTATGGAATATCATATTATGGTATTCCAAACTTTGTGCAAGCACTTTGCCTTACCGGTTATCTGGCGAAGTAGTTTTTTGGGGGGCACCGAAAATGTGCAGTGGATGAAATTGTGGCGAGGGGATAAATCCCCTCACCACAGGGGCTCATCGATAACTGTGGGTTATTCGGTGTAGGGGATGCTCTCGACCACTTCCAGGTCATACCCGGTCAGGCCGGCGTACTTGAGGGGCGGCCCAAGGTGCCGCAGTTTGCCAACCCCAAGGTTCTGCAGAATCTGCGCTCCGGTCCCCACCTCCGAATAAATCCGTGACTGCGACCGACTGAACTGCCGTGGCGGCTGCGTCAGTTGCGGCACCCGCTCCAGCAACGCCTGCGACGATTCATGATTGGCCAGCACCACGACAACTCCATGGCCCTCGGCCGCGACCCGTTGCAACGCCGCCCACAGCGTCCAGTTTGTCGGCCCGCTGTATTCGGCGCCGACCAGATCTCGCAGCGGATCGATCACATGCACGCGCACCAGCGTTGGATGCTCACGGCGTAGATCGCCCATGACCATCGCCATGTGAACCCCACCTTCGATACGGTCTTCGAAAGTGATCAAACGGAAAGTGCCATGCACCGTCGGCAGCTCCCGTTCGCCAATACGTTCGATGGTGTGTTCGGTACTCAGGCGATAGTGGATCAGGTCGGCGATGGTGCCGATCTTGATCCCGTGCTTGCGCGCGAAGACTTCCAGATCCGGGCGACGGGCCATGGTGCCGTCGTCGTTCATCACTTCGACGATGACCGACGCCGGGGTGAAACCGGCCAGCCTGGCCAGATCGCAACCGGCCTCGGTGTGACCGGCGCGGGTCAACACGCCACCTTCCTTGGCGCGCAGCGGAAAGATATGCCCGGGTTGCACCAGATCTTCGGCGCGGGCGTCTTTGGCCACGGCGGCGGCGACCGTGCAGGCACGATCGGCGGCGGAAATCCCGGTGGTGACGCCAACTGCCGCTTCAATCGACACAGTGAACGCGGTGCTGAAAACGCTGCCATTGCTCGGCACCATTTGCTCAAGACCCAAACGCTGGCAGTGTTCGTCTGTCAACGTAAGGCAAATCAGCCCGCGTGCCTCACGCGCCATGAAGCTGATCGCCTCGGGCGTGCAACAATCAGCGGCGAGTAACAGGTCGCCTTCGTTTTCCCGGTCTTCGTCATCGACCAGCAGAACCATTTTGCCGAGGCGATAATCTTCGATGATTTCTTCGATGCTGTTGAAGGCCATGCTGGACTCTCAGGGTTCGTTGGAAATATATTGGTATACCATAATACAAAATCAACAAAGAGGTCACTATGAAGGCGTACTGGATTGCTCACGTAGACATCACCGATCCCGACCAATACAGCCAATACACCCAGCGCGCGCCCAAGGCGTTCGCTGAGTTTGGCGGGCGGTTTCTGGCCAGAGGCGGGCGCAGCGAAGCGATGGAGGGCAGGGATACTCCACAGCGCAGCGTGGTGATCGAGTTCGATAGCTATGAGCAAGCGGTCGCCTGCTACCGCTCGGCGGCGTATCAAGAGGCGAAGCGTTATCGCGAGGAATGGGCGAGGGCGGAAATCATCATTGTCGAAGGCATGGCGCCGTAATCAGCGGATGAAGTGGATCTTGCCGCTGTCATCATTGCCCATGTAGATCCCATACACCCCGGCCTGGCGTTCCTCGATATAGCGTTCGAGGATCTGCCGGATCGCCGGGTAGTAGATCTGCTCCCACGGGATGTCTTCGGGGGCGAAGAATTTGTAGTCGAGGGTTTCCGGGCCGTACTGGCCGGTAATCTCCAGGGCGATCGCGCGGAAGATGATGTACACCTCGCTGATCTTCGGCACGCTGAAGATCGAATAGGGCGAGACGATTTCCGCACGCACGCCGCTTTCTTCCCAGACTTCACGCAAGGCCGCCTCTTCAGTGGTCTCGCCGCTTTCCATGAAGCCGGCTGGCAGCGTCCAGGTGCCCGGACGCGGTGGAATCGCCCGTTGGCACAAGAGGTATTTGCCGTCCTGCTCGATGATGCAGCCGGCGATGATCTTCGGATTGACGTAGTGAATGTAGCCGCAGCCACGGCACATCATGCGCTCGTGCGTATCGCCCGGCGGCACCTGCTGACCGAGGTCAGGGCCACCGCATTTCGGGCAATAGCTCGGGCTGGACATGTCAGTGACCTATACGGGGTTCTTTCAGCGCGATGGGCAGGGTGATCGCAGGCACGTCGCCTGTTTCTTCCTGTTTGCGCTTGAGGTAGTCGAGGGCGACAGCAGCGGCGGCACGCACGTGATCGACGCACGCCTGATGCGCCGCCAGCGCATCGCCGCTCTTGATCGCCGCGACCATTTTTTCCATTTCCTGATTGCTTGCGCCGCGACGGTTTTGCTGGGACACCGAGGTCGCGCGCAGATAACTGATGCGTGCCTGCAACTGGCGCAACTGAGTGGCCGCAACATGGTTGCCCGAACCTTCGAGCAGCACGTCGTAGAAGCCTTGTACCGAGTCGATCACCTGTTGCAACTCGCCGTCCTTGAGGGCCTTGCGGTTCTCATCGAGGGCTTTTTCCAGGGCTTTGATGTCCTTGGCTTTGGCGCGCAGGGTGAACAGCTGGACGATCAGGCCTTCGAGCACGCAACGCAATTCGTAGATATCGACGGCATCGGCGAGAGTGATGATCGCCACCCGTGGACCTTTGGCATCAGCGAACTCGACCAGACCTTCGGATTCCAGGTGACGCAAGGCTTCACGAACCGAGGTGCGGCTGACGCCCAGGCGATCACAGAGATCGCGTTCGACCAGACGATCCCCTGGCATGAGCTGGAAATTCATGATCGCGCTACGCAGTTTATCCAGTACGATTTCGCGCAGGGTAACGGGGTTGCGATTGACCTTGAAGCTGTCGTCGAGTGGCTGGCGTTTCATGGGGTCCGCTCTTTACTGTGGCTGTCCATGCCAGACGGGCATCAAAACAGCCGAGGGGTTAACTGG
>NZ_JBIUWI010000016.1:41111-48717 GCF_044743385.1 Pseudomonas sp. NPDC087639
GGCTTCGGCGAAGGCTTCACGGGCGAGCCGGAAACTGTCCACGGCTGCCGGGACGCCGCAATAAATGCCGACCTGAAGCAGAATTTCGCGTATTTGCTCACGACTCAGGCCGTTACGCAAGGCGCCACGCACATGCAGCTTGAGTTCGTGCGGGCGGTTGAGCGCCGAGATCATCGCCAGGTTGATCATGCTCCGCTCCTTGAGCGACAAGCCCTCGCGACCCCATACGTGGCCCCAACAGTATTCGGTGACCATTTCCTGCAGGGGGCGGGTGAAGTCATCGGCGTTGTCGATTGAACGTTGCACGTAGGCTTCGCCGAGCACCTGGGTTCGAATCTTCAGGCCTTTTTCGTACTTCTCGTTACTCATCATTCCTCCTCACACACATTCCCCTGTAGGAGCTGCCGAAGGCCGCGATCTTTTGATCTTGTCTTTAAAAATCAAAGTCAAAGGATCGCAGCCTGCGGCAGCTCCTACACAGGGAGCGCGTTAATCAGGTCAGGGTGGGCAGGGCGCCCAACTTGCCCTTGTGATAAATCATCGGCGTCACCGGTTGCGCCGGCAGGATCAGATTCTTCACCGCGCCGACGATGATCGCGTGATCGCCACCATCGTATTCGCGCCACAATTCGCACTCGATGATCGCCGTGGCCTTGGCCAGGATCGGGTTGCCGAGTTCGCTCAAGTGCCATTCGATGCCTTTGGCCTTGTCCTTGCCTTTACCGGCGAAGGCGTAGGCTTCAGCGGTCTGCTCGGCGGACAGCAAATGAATCGCGAAACGCTTGCTGTCGCGCAGCACCGGGTAGGTGTCGGAGGCGTAGTTGGGGCAGAACAGCACCAGCGCCGGATCAATCGACAACGCGCTGAACGCGCTGGCGGTGATGCCGACGATGCCGCCCGCAGGGTCAAGGGTGGTGACCACCGTGACGCCGGACGGGAACGAGCTCATGACGTCTTTGTAAATGCCGGGTTCGATCATTTCGCAGGACTCCTAGCGCATCACAAACGGATCAGGCATTGGCGCCTGAGAAAGATTGATCCACACCGTTTTCAGTTCGGTGTAGGCCAGCACCGAATCGATGCCGCTTTCGCGTCCATAGCCACTGTTCTTGAAGCCGCCGATCGGTGCCATCGCCGACACCGCGCGGTAAGTGTTGACCCAGATAATCCCCGAACGCACATCCCTGGCCAGGCGATGGGCACGGCCCAGATCCCGCGTCCAGATGCCTGCGGCGAGGCCGAACTGCGAGTCGTTGGCGATGGCCAGCGCTTCGGCTTCGTCCTTGAAACGGATGACGGATGCCACCGGGCCAAAGACTTCTTCCTGCATGATCTTCATCGAGTTGCGGTCGCACTCGAACAACGTCGGCTCGTAAAACCAGCCCTCGCCGAGATTTGCAGGACGCTTGCCGCCCGTGCGCAAACGCGCACCTTCGGCGATGGCATCGGCAACCAGACCTTCAACCACGGCCAATTGCTGCGCGGTGGCCATCGGGCCCATTTCGCTGTTGTCTTCCTGCGGGTTGCCGATGCGGATGCGCTGGGCGCGTTCCACCAGTCGGCTGACGAATTCGTCGTAGATTTCGTCCTGCACCAACAGCCGCGAACCCGACACGCAGCTCTGTCCGGAGGCGGCGTAGATCCCGGCAATCGCGCCGTTGATCGCGCTGTCCAGATCGGCGTCGGCGAAGATGATGTTCGGCGACTTGCCGCCCAGTTCCAGCGACAACTTGGCGAAGTTCTCGGCGCTGCTGCGCACCACATGCCGCGCGGTGGCCGCGCCGCCAGTGAAGGCGATCTTGCGGATCAGCGGATGGCGGGTGAGGGCGGCGCCGGTGCTCGGGCCGTACCCGGTGACAACGTTGACCACGCCCGGCGGAATCCCGGCTTCAAGGGCCAGACGCGCCAGCTCCAGAATGGTCGCTGAAGCGTGCTCGGACGGCTTGATCACAATCGTGTTGCCGGCGGCGAGGGCCGGGGCCAGTTTAATGGCGGTCAGATAAAGTGGGCTGTTCCACGGAATGATCGCGGCAACCACACCCATGGCTTCGTGCACGGTGTAGGCGAACAGGTCGGGCTTATCCAGCGGCAGGGTGCCGCCTTCGAGCTTGTCGGCCAAACCGGCGGTGTAGTGGAAGAACTCCGGCAGATAGCTGACCTGACCGCGGGTTTCGCGGATCAGCTTGCCGTTGTCGCGGCTTTCCAGCTGCGCCAGATGCTCTTTGTTTTCAGCGATCAAGTCCCCGAGGCGACGTAGCAGTTTGCCGCGCGCGGTGGCGGTCAGGCCACGCCACGCGGGGCTGTCGAAGGCCTGTTGGGCGACTTGAACGGCGCGCTCGACATCGGCCTCATCGGCATCGGGCAGTTCGGCCCAGGCTTGGGCGGTGGCCGGGTTGAGGCTTTCGAAAGTCTTGCCGGAGAGGGCATCGACCCATTCTCCGCCGATGCACATCTGGAAGCGTGCGAGTGTCATGCAACGATCCCCTTTATATGGTTTTGTCGGGAGTGTGCGAATTCGAGAAATTCCAGCAACGTCTGGTTGACCAGTCGCGGGGACTCTACGGGCATCATATGCCGTTGCTCGGGCAGCACGGCAACCTTCGCGCCGGGGATGCGTCGGGCCAGTTGCTCGGCCATTTCGGGGGTCGAACCGGGGTCGAGTTCACCCGTGGCGATCAGCGTCGGCGCCTGAATACTGCCCAGATCATCGACGCGGTACATGTCTTGAGTGGCGAACAATTCGTAAGTGGTCAAGTAGCCCTGAGGATCATTGCCGGCGAGTGTCTGGCGGATCGCGGCGATCTGCGCCGGATTGGCCGCCTGATATTCGCGGCTGAACCAGCGTGACAGCGCCGCTTCGGCATTGGCATCCGGGCCGTGTTCGGCAGCCTGAGCGGTGCGCGCGATGACCCCGGCACGCTGTTCTTCACTGCGGTTGAACACGCTGTTGAGTACCACCAGGCTTTGCAGGCGCTGCGGGTAATGCAGGGCAAATGCCCGCGCCACCAGGCCGCCCATGGAGAAACCGATCACCGCTGCCTCGGGCAGGTTCAGGTGATCGAGCAACTCCAGCAACTGATCGGCGTAACCGAGCAGGTTGGTGCCACTGGCCGGTCGCGGGCTGGCGCCGTGGCCGAGCATGTCGTAGGCGATCACCCGGTACTGGGTCGACAGGCCAACGATCTGGCCGCCCCACATTTCTTTATTCAGGCCCACGCCGTGGATCAAAACCACGGGCTGGCCTTGGCCGGTCGCCAGGTAACTGGTGCCCGCCGGGGTGAGTTCAGCGGTGAGCCGAATCATGGAGCGCTCCTGCAATGCCTTTTTATTGTGATTACTGGGCTTTTTCGGCGGCCAGTTCTTCCAGATCGATGTAGCGGTTACCGATGCGCGGGTGCAGGCGGCCACCGTCGGCGCAACCCAGCACCACGACGATTTCGTCGGCACGCGGCGCGTCTTCGATCTGCATTTCCAGAGTGATGTAGTGCGAACGCAGACCTTCGTCGTCTTTGTGCATCATCGGGATCTGAATCGAAGTGCCCGGGCCGCCGCGCTTGTTGGTGAAGCTCAGGTAGCTCTTGGCCTTGACCGCTTCGCGGTAGTGGTTGCCAAAGCGCAGGGTGTGGATCACGGCGGAGGCGTGTTCGATTTCGCCGTCAGCACCGACCACTGCCGCTTTACCGTAAGCCTCGATCTTCTCGGCACCGCCAATGATGCCGACCAGACGCTCGACCATCATGGCGCCCAGGTCGGAGCAGTTGGCGCGGATCTGCGGTTTCAGGTCTTCGACAAAGCCGTTACCCACCCAAGGGTTTTTCATCACGACAGCGAGGCCGACCATGGTCACTGGCTTATCAGTGGCTCTGCCGCCTTCGATGAAGGTTTCTTCGACATAGCTGACGATCTTGCGAATTTCGAAACTCATGAGCTGCTCCGTTGGGGGATTAAGAGTGTCTGTGCGTCTTATGGTATACCATAATACCGATCGCGCAAGTCCCCCTCGCAAGTTTTGCCTTATCCATCCGGCGAATGGCCATGCATTCACCCGCCACCGCAAATCCAAAGATCACCTCCGGCCCCTGTGGGAGCGAGCCTGCTCGCGAAAGCGGTGGGTCAGCCAACAAAGAGGGTGACTGTTACGCCGCCTTCGCGAGCAGGCTCGCTCCCACAGGGGAATTGCTTGGTTACAAGGGGCCGCTTTTGGTTAACAAAAGATAACGTGGCGCCGATTGTCAGACGTTTCTAAAGCCCGATAGGATGAGCCAGCTTCCGAAGGGGCTCTGGATTGCGGGTTTGAGGACTATGCTTCTTACCAGCGATTGGCGGAGCACCCTTGCGGCGCCCTTGAAGGCCAATGGCCTAACAATAATAAATAGGGGAAGGTCTATGAGTCGTTGCCGCCCGCCGGCGTTACGCAACACCGCGTTGCTGACCACAGCACTCGCGCTGCTGGGCTTTGCCACGTTGTCGGCACCTGTGATTGCCGCCGAGGCTCCGGCCGACGTGGTCTATGCCAGCGCATCCGCCAAAGCGGCGAAAAGCCTGATTCTCGATGTCGTCCACGCCGGAGCACGGTTGGTGGCGGTCGGGGATCGCGGGCACATTCTCTATTCCGATGACCAGGGCAAGACCTGGACCCAGGCCAAGGTACCGAGCCGGCAGTTGCTGACGGCGGTTTACTTCGTCGATGACAAACACGGCTGGGCGGTCGGCCATGACGCGCAGATTCTCGCCAGCGAGGACGGCGGTCTGACCTGGACCAAGCAATTCGAAGACCTCAAACGCGAATCGCCGCTGCTCGACGTCTGGTTCAAGGACGTCAACAGCGGCCTCGCCGTGGGTGCTTACGGCGCACTGCTGGAAACGACCGATGGCGGCAAGAACTGGGAAGACGTCAGCGACCGCCTCGACAACGAAGACCAGTTCCACCTCAACGCCATCGCGGCGGTAAAAGACGCTGGGCTTTTTATCGTCGGCGAGTCGGGCAGCATGTTTCGCTCCGCCGACTGGGGCCAGACCTGGGAAAAACTCGAAGGCCCTTACGAAGGCTCGCTGTTCGGCGTGATCGGCACTGCGCAACCGCAGACGCTGCTGGCCTACGGCTTGCGCGGCAACCTCTACCGCTCCACTGATTTCGGCAGCACCTGGGAACAGGTTGAATTGAAGGCTGCACGCGGTTCGCTGGAGTTCGGTTTGTCCGGTGCCACGCTGCTTGAGGACGGCTCCATCGTCATCGTCGGCAACGGCGGCTCGGTGATCAGCAGCAGCGACAACGGCGAAACTTTCAGCGTGTTCAACCGCCCGGATCGCATTTCCCTGTCGTCGGTCACTGCTGCCGGCGACGGCAACCTGATTCTGACCGGGCAGGGTGGCGTCCACACCACACAGCCAAACGGCGCCGAGATCAACAATAAGAAGGCGGGGCTATGACTTCCTTGATTACTCCTCAGCAGGAAAAAGCGACGCTCCTCGAACGTCTGATTTTCAACAACCGCCCGGCCGTGATCCTGATCTGTCTGGTGGTCAGCATTTTCCTGTTCTGGCAGGCCACGCTGATCCGGCCGTCCACCAGTTTCGAAAAAATGATCCCGCTGCAGCATCCGTTCATCGAGAAGATGATGGAGCACCGCAACGATCTGGCGAACCTGGGCAACACCGTGCGTATTTCGGTGGAAGCCACCGATGGCGACATCTTCTCCAAGGAGTACATGGAGACCCTTCGTCAGATCAACGACGAGGTGTTCTACATCTCCGGTGTTGACCGCTCCGGTCTGAAGTCACTGTGGAGTCCGAGCGTGCGCTGGACCGAAGTGACCGAAGAGGGTTTCGCCGGCGGCGAAGTGATCCCGCAGAGCTACAACGGCTCGCAGGACAGCCTCGATCTGCTGCGCAACAATGTGCTCAAGTCCGGTCAGGTCGGGCGTCTGGTGGCCAACGACTTCAAATCGAGCATCGTCGACATCCCGCTGCTGGAGTCCTACCCCGACCCGCAGGATCAGGGCAAGTTGCTGGCGCTGGACTATCGCAAGTTCTCCCATGAGCTCGAAGACAAGATCCGCAACAAGTTCGAAGCGCAGAACCCCAACGTCAAAATTCACATCGTCGGTTTCGCCAAGAAAGTCGGCGACTTGATCGATGGCCTGGTGATGGTGGTGTTGTTCTTCGGCATCGCCTTCGTCATCACCCTGATTTTGCTGCTGTGGTTCACCAACTGCGTGCGCAGCACCATCGCGGTGTTGAGCACGACGCTGGTGGCGGTGGTCTGGCAACTGGGGTTGATGCACTTTTTCGGCTTTGGCCTCGATCCGTATTCGATGCTGGTGCCGTTCCTGATCTTCGCCATCGGCATTTCCCACGGCGTGCAGAAGATCAACGGTATCGCCCTGCAATCCAGTGAGGCGGACAACGCCCTGACTGCCGCGCGGCGCACGTTCCGGCAACTGTTCCTGCCGGGGATGATCGCGATTCTGGCGGATGCGGTGGGTTTCATCACGCTGCTGATCATCGACATCGGCGTGATCCGCGAACTGGCCATCGGCGCGTCCATTGGCGTGGCGGTGATTGTGTTCACCAACCTGATCCTGCTGCCGGTAGCAATTTCCTATGTCGGCATCAGCAAGCGGGCGATTGACAAGAGCAAGAAGGACGCAAACCGCGAACATCCGTTCTGGCGCCTGCTGTCGAACTTTGCCAGCCCGAAAGTTGCCCCCATCTCTGTGGCTCTGGCGCTGATCGCCTTCGGCGGCGGCCTCTGGTACAGCCAGAACCTGAAAATCGGCGACCTCGACCAGGGCGCGCCGGAGTTGCGTCCGGACTCGCGCTACAACAAGGACAACAACTTCATCATCAGCAACTACTCGACCAGTTCCGACGTGCTGGTGGTGATGGTCAAGACCAAGGCTGAAGGTTGCTCACGCTTTGAGGCGATGGCGCCGATCGACGAGCTGATGTGGAAGATGCAGAACACCGAGGGCGTGCAGTCGGCGATCTCGCTGGTGACCGTGTCCAAGCAAATGATCAAGGGCATGAACGAGGGCAACCTGAAATGGGAAACCCTGTCACGCAACCCCGACGTGCTGAACAACTCGATTGCCCGCGCTGACGGTCTGTACAACAACAGCTGCTCGCTGGCCCCGGTGCTGGTGTTCCTCAACGATCACAAGGCGGAAACCCTTGATCGTGCGGTGCAGGCGGTGCAGGAATTCGCCAAGGACAACAACAAGGACGGTCTGGAATTCATCCTTGCTGCCGGTAATGCCGGGATCGAAGCGGCCACCAACGAAGTCATCAAACAGGCTGAGCTGACCATCCTGATTCTGGTGTACATCTGCGTGGCGGTGATGTGCATGATCACCTTCCGTTCGTGGGCGGCGACTTTGTGCATCGTCCTGCCGCTGGTGCTGACCTCGGTACTGGGCAACGCGCTGATGGCGTTCATGGGCATCGGCGTCAAAGTCGCGACCTTGCCAGTGGTGGCGCTGGGCGTAGGCATCGGCGTGGACTACGGCATCTACATCTACAGCCGTCTGGAAAGTTTCCTGCGTGCCGGCCTGCCGTTGCAGGAAGCCTATTACCAGACCCTGAAATCCACCGGTAAAGCGGTGCT
>NZ_JBIUWI010000016.1:48727-85343 GCF_044743385.1 Pseudomonas sp. NPDC087639
GGCCGACATGGGCCTGATGCTGACCTTCATGCTGCTATGGAACATGTTCGGTGCGCTGTGGCTACTGCCGGCACTGGCGAAGTTCCTGATCAAGCCGGAGAAACTGGCGGGGCAGAAGGGGAATTCGTTGTTTGCACACTGAGTTGAGTGCCTGAAATGACAAAGCCGCAACCCAAGGGTTGCGGCTTTTTTGTGGGTCAAGATCTTTTGACTTTGCCCTAGGAAAGTTCAGTGCCAAGCACAACACTGAGCGCACTACGCGCATCATCCAGTTGCACGAGCGTCGCATGCCGCGCCCCCAGCGCATCACGATTCTCGATAGCCGTGAGAATCGCCTTGTGCCGTGGCAACGCCAGCTCATGCAGATTCGGTCGCCGATTCGAATGCTTCAACGCCTCGGCAATCGCCACCGAGAGCATGTTGCACAGATTCGCCAGCAAGTCGTTGTGGGTCGCATCGGCAATCCGGCTGTGAAAATCCAGATCTGGTTGCAGCAGGGCTTCCGGCGTCGGCGCAGCTTCCATGCGTTGGTAAGCCTCACCGATGGCGGCAATGTCGGCATCAGTCGCATGCTGAGCGGCGAGGGCGGCGGCGGCCGGTTCGATGATGCTGCGCACGCTGGTCAGCACATTGAAGAATTCATTCTGCGGGCTGCTTTGCATCAGCCAGTGCAGCACGTCCGGGTCGAGCATGTGCCATTCGCGGCGCGCCTTGACCACCGTGCCCACCCGCGGCTTTGAGTACACCAGCCCTTTGGCCACCAACACCCGCGTGGCTTCGCGCAACACCGGCCGGCTGACCGCGTATTCCTCGCACAACAAGGCTTCGGCGGGCAGTTTTTCGTCGGGCTTGAAGCGTCCGGAGACGATCTGCATGCCCAGTTCCTGGACGATGCGCGAGTGCATGCTTTTGCGGTCGGAAGGTTTGCGGTAATCCATGGGGAGCGGCGCGATCCTGAGCGATGGAGATGCCGCGCATCATAGCAGGCACCAGATAATCTTGAGGCAGACACAGAAATCAAATGTGGGAGCGAGCCTGCTCGCGAAGGCGGTATATCAGTCAAATAGGTGTCGACTGACACTCCCTCTTCGCGAGCAGGCTCGCTCCCACAGGGGAATTGTGTTGTCAGTGAGAGTGGCGCGGTACTTCAGCCCCACGGCAGCCGACCAGGAAGTCGAAATCACAGCCCTGATCCGCCTGCAACACATGATCGATGTACAACTGACGATAACCCCCCACCAACAGTTGCTGCGGCGGTTGCAGGTCAGCCATGCGCGCCGCCAGCTCGGCATCCGGAATATCCAGGTGCAACCGGCCAGTGGCGCAATCGAGTTCGATCCAGTCGCCTTCCTTCACCGTCGCCAAAGGCCCACCCGCAGCGGCTTCCGGCGCGACGTGCAACACCACGGTGCCGTAAGCGGTGCCGCTCATCCGTGCATCGGAAATGCGCACCATATCCGTCACGCCCTGAGCCAACAGCTTGGCCGGCAAACCCATGTTGCCGACTTCGGCCATGCCCGGATAACCCTTCGGCCCGCAGTTTTTCATCACCAGAATCGAGTTGGCATCGACATCCAGTTCCGGGTCATTGATCCGCGCCTTGTACATGTCGAAGTTCTCGAACACCACGGCGCGTCCGCGATGCTGCATCAGCTCGGGCGTGGCAGCAGACGGTTTGAGCACCGCACCGAGCGGCGCCAGATTGCCGCGTAACACACAGATGCCGCCGTCGGCGCGAATCGGATTGTCGAGGGTGCGGATCACTTCGTCTTCGCCGTAGATCGGTGCGTCTTTGGTGTTCTCGCCGATGGACTTGCCGTTGACCGTCAGTGCATTCGGATTGGGGATCAGATTGGCCTCACCGAGGCGGCGCAGCACGGCAGGCAATCCACCGGCGTAGTAGAACTCTTCCATCAGGAAACGTCCGGACGGTTGCAGGTCGACGATGGTCGGCATGCCGCGACCGATGCGCGTCCAGTCATCCAGATCCAGCTCGACGCCGATGCGTCCGGCAATGGCCTTCAAGTGAATCACCGCGTTGGTCGAACCGCCGATGGCCGCGTTGACGCGAATGGCGTTTTCGAAGGCTTCCTTGGTCAGGATCTTCGACAGTTTCAGATCCTCACGAACCATCTCCACCGCACGCATGCCGGACATGTGCGCCAGCACGTATCGCCGCGCATCCACCGCCGGAATAGCTGCGTTATGGGGCAGGGAAGTGCCCAGTGCTTCCGCCATGCACGCCATGGTCGACGCGGTGCCCATGGTGTTGCAGGTGCCTGCTGAGCGCGACATGCCGCCCTCGGCCGCAAGGAAATCATCGATGGTGATCGTGCCGGCCTTGACCTGCTCGCTGAGCTGCCAGACCACGGTGCCGGAACCGATGTCCTTGCCCTTGTGCTTGCCGTTGAGCATCGGCCCGCCAGTGACGACGATGGCCGGTACGTCGCAGCTGGCTGCGCCCATCAGCAGCGCCGGGGTGGTTTTATCGCAACCGGTCAGCAGCACCACGCCGTCAATCGGGTTGCCGCGAATCGCCTCCTCAACGTCCATGCTCGCCAGGTTGCGGGTGAGCATGGCGGTCGGGCGCAGGTTCGATTCGCCGTTGGAGAACACCGGGAATTCCACCGGGAAGCCACCGGCCTCGATCACCCCGCGTTTGACGTGCTCCGCAATCTGGCGGAAATGCGCGTTGCACGGGGTCAGTTCCGACCAGGTATTGCAGATGCCGATGATCGGCTTGCCATGAAACTGGTGGTCGGCGATGCCCTGATTCTTCATCCAGCTGCGGTACATGAAGCCGTTCTTGTCGGCAGTGCCAAACCATTGGGCCGAGCGCAGGGTGGGTTTCTTCTCAGACATGATCGATTCTCTTATTGTATGACTATAGTGTTCGAGCTAAGGCCTAACATAGGCGCAAATTTGCCGCTTTGGAAGTGGTTGTTGGGTAAATAGTATTACTATATAGTCGTTTTCGACGGAGGGATGGCCCTGGCGATTTTCCGCGAGAGGCGTCCCCCGAGGTTCTATAAAAACAACAATCGGAGACCGATCCCATGAGCCAGGAGTTGCGGCTTATTCGTCGCATTACACTGAAACTGATTCCCTTCCTGATCCTGCTGTACCTGATCGCCTATGTGGATCGCTCTGCCGTCGGCTTCGCCAAGCTGCACATGGGCGCTGACATCGGCATTGGTGATGCGGCTTATGGCTTGGGCGCCGGGCTGTTTTTCATCGGCTATTTTCTTCTCGAGATTCCCAGCAACCTGATGCTCGAACGCTTCGGCGCGCGGCGCTGGTTCGCGCGGATCATGATCACCTGGGGCGCCATTACCATCGGCATGGCGTTCGTCCAGGGCCCGCACAGTTTCTACGTGATGCGCTTTCTGCTCGGCGCGGCGGAGGCGGGCTTCTTCCCCGGCGTTCTCTACTACATCACCCAATGGTTCCCGGTGCGCCATCGCGGCAAGATCCTCGGGCTGTTTATCCTCTCCCAACCCATCGCGATGATGATTACTGGCCCGGTGTCCGGCGGTTTGCTGGGCATGGACGGCATCCTCGGTCTGCACGGCTGGCAGTGGCTGTTCATCGTCATCGGCACCCCGGCGATCCTGCTGACCTGGCCGGTGCTGCGCTGGCTGCCGGATGGCCCGCAACAAGTGAAATGGATGGATCAGGCCGAGAAGGACTGGCTGACCGGCGAACTGAAAAAGGATCTGCAGGAATACGGCCAGACCCGCCATGGCAATCCGCTGCATGCGCTCAAAGACAAGCGTGTGTTGCTGCTGGCGCTGTTTTATCTGCCGGTGACCCTGAGCATTTATGGCCTGGGCCTGTGGCTGCCGACCTTGATCAAACAGTTTGGCGGCACTGATCTGGTGACCGGTTTCGTGTCGTCGGTGCCGTACATCTTCGGGATCATCGGCTTGCTGATCGTGCCACGCAGTTCCGACCGCTTGAACGATCGCTATGGCCATCTGGCGGTGCTGTATGTGCTGGGCGCCATTGGTCTGTTCCTGAGTGCCTGGCTGTCGCTGCCGGTGGCGCAACTGGCAGCGCTGTGTCTGGTGGCGTTCGCGCTGTTTTCCTGCACGGCGGTGTTCTGGACCTTGCCGGGGCGGTTCTTTGCCGGCGCGAGTGCCGCGGCGGGGATCGCGTTGATCAATTCGGTGGGCAATCTCGGCGGGTATATCGGGCCGTTCGTGATCGGGGCGTTGAAGGAGTACACCGGGAATCTGGCTTCGGGGTTGTACTTCCTGTCGGGCGTGATGGTGTTCGGCTTGATTCTCACAGCAATCGTCTACCGCGTGCTTGAGCGCAAACACGTGCTGCCGGTCGACCAATTCGCCGCCAGCGCACGCGGCGCGACCCGAACCTGAATGGCTCACTCCTTCAAGGGATCTGCGGTGTTTTTGATGAATAGGAGAAAAATATGCATCTGGTGCAATTCGAATTAAGCAACGGCGAACGCCGCGTCGGCGTGGTCGAGCACGGTCTGGTGCGCGAAGTGCAAGACGCTCGCACCACGCGCGATCTGGCGCTGGCCGCCATCGAAGCTGGCGGCACTCTGGAGCAGCAAGTACAAACCCTCGGCCTGGGCATCAGTCATGACTATGCGCAGTTGCTCAAAGACCTGCGCATCCTGCCGCCGCTCGATCACCCGGACCCCGCGCACCTGCTGGTCAGCGGCACTGGCCTGACCCATCTGGGCAGCGCCTCGGCGCGGGACAAAATGCACCAGCAGGCCGGCGACGAAGCGGCGATGACCGACACCATGCGCATCTTCAAATGGGGCGTGGAGGGCGGTAAACCAGCGACAGGGCAGGCCGGTGTTCAGCCCGAGTGGTTCTATAAGGGCGACGGCAGCATCGTCGTGCGTCCGGGCCAACCGTTTCCGCTGCCGCCATTTGCCGAAGACGCTGGCGAAGAGCCGGAGATGGCCGGCCTGTACATCATCGGTCAAGACGGCAAGCCTTATCGCCTCGGCTTCGCGGTCGGCAACGAGTTCTCCGACCACGTCATGGAACGCAAGAATTACCTGTACCTGGCCCACTCGAAATTGCGCAGTTGCAGTTATGGCCCGGAACTTCGCGTCGGTGAGCTACCCCAACACCTTGCAGGCACCAGTCGCATCCTGCGTAACGGTGAAGTGTTGTGGCAGAACGAGTTCCTCAGCGGCGAGGCCAACATGTGCCACAGCCTGGCGAACCTCGAATACCACCACTTCAAGTACAGCCAGTTTTTGCGTCCCGGCGACGTGCACATTCATTTCTTCGGCACCGCGACGCTGTCGTTCGCCGATGGCATCCGCACTCAGCCGGGTGATGTGTTTGAAATCAGTCAGGCCGAATTCGGCGCGCCACTGGTCAACGGCATTGCCCCGGTCGAAGCGGCTTTCGAACCGGGCAGCATCGGCACCCTTTAAGGAGATCCCATGACTCAGATTCTCGGTCACAACTACATCGGCGGTCAGCGCAGCGCTGCCGGCAACGTCAAACTGCACAGCGTTGACGCCTCGACGGGGGAGCAACTGCCCCACGATTTCATTCAGGCCACCGAGCAGGAAGTCGACGCCGCCGCCAAGGCCGCCGCTGCCGCGTACCCGGCTTATCGCAGCCTCAGCGCTGAACGTCGCGCGCAGTTCCTTGATGCGATTGCCGATGAACTGGACGCGCTTGGTGATGATTTCGTCGCCGTAGTCTGCCGCGAAACCGCGTTGCCGGCCGGGCGTATCCAGGGCGAGCGCGGTCGCACCAGCGGCCAGATGCGCCTGTTTGCCAAAGTGCTGCGCCGTGGCGATTTCTATGGCGCGCGCATCGACCTGCCGCTGCCGGATCGTCAGCCATTGCCGCGTCCGGATTTGCGTCAGTACCGCATCGGCCTCGGCCCGGTTGCCGTGTTTGGTGCGAGCAACTTTCCGTTGGCGTTCTCCACCGCAGGCGGCGACACCGCTTCGGCACTGGCGGCCGGTTGCCCGGTGGTGTTCAAGGCCCACAGTGGCCACATGGCCACGGCTGAACTGGTCGCCGATGCGCTGATTCGCGCGGCCGAAAAAACCGCGATGCCGGCTGGCGTGTTCAACATGGTCTACGGCGGTGGCGTCGGCGAGTGGCTGGTCAAGCATCCGGCGATTCAGGCGGTGGGCTTCACCGGCTCGCTCAAGGGCGGTCGGGCGTTGTGCGACATGGCCGCTGCTCGCCCGCAACCGATTCCGGTGTTTGCCGAGATGTCGAGCATCAACCCGGTGATCGTCCTGCCCCAGGCGTTGGCTGCGCGTTCGGAAACCGTGGCTCGTGACCTCACCGCATCGGTGGTGCAGGGCTGCGGTCAGTTCTGTACCAATCCGGGCCTGGTCATCGGTATCCGCTCGCCGCAATTCACTGCGTTCGTGCAACAGGTCGCCGGGCTGATCGGCGATCAACCGGCGCAAACCATGCTCAACGCCGGCACCCTCGGCAGTTACGGCAAAGGCTTGCAGAAACTCCTGGCGCATTCCGGCATCGAGCAGCTGGCCGGTCATCCACAGCAGGGCAATCAGGCGCAGCCGCAATTGTTCAAGGCTGATGTCAGCCTGTTGATCGATGGCGATGAAGTGCTTCAGGAAGAAGTGTTCGGCCCGACCACGGTGATTGTCGAGGTCGCTGATCAGGCGCAGCTCAGCGCCGCGCTCAATGGGCTGCATGGCCAGCTCACTGCGACCATCATTGGCGAGCCGGCGGACTTTGAGCAGTTCGCGGAACTGACGCCACTGCTGGAACAAAAGGTCGGGCGGATTCTGCTCAACGGTTATCCGACCGGTGTAGAAGTGTGTGATTCGATGGTGCATGGCGGGCCATATCCAGCGACGTCCGATGCGCGCGGCACTTCGGTTGGAACCTTGGCAATCGATCGCTTCCTGCGCCCGGTGTGCTTCCAGAATTACCCCGACAGCTTGCTGCCCGAGCCGCTGAAAAACGCCAATCCGCTGCGTATCCAGCGACTGGTCGACGGCAAACCGTCGCGCGACGCGTTGTAACTGACAGCCAATAATCCATGTGGGAGCGAGCCTGCTCGCGAATGCATTTTCCCAGTCAGCCTTCATGGCCTGACACACCGCATTCGCGAGCAGGCTCGCTCCCACAAGGGTTCCCATAAGGCCTCTGGATCACATTGAGCTATCATTGGCGCTTTCCCCCCTAGAAAGACTGTTTGCCATGACTGCCCAAACCCTTCTCGACGTCCTCGAAAACAGCGATATGGTCGAAATCGATGGCCTGCACGCCTTCGAATTCTCCCTCGACGAAGACGACAATCTGCACATCGAATGCATTGATGGCCGAGCGGCCAAGCATTGGGTATTCACGCCTGCTCAGGTTGACGCAGCGATGTTTGATGTGACGCTGCAGAGCTGGTTGATCGTTGGCGATTCCGGCGAACACCGCCTGGTCTGCAGCGAAGCCTTTGGCGGCAGCAACGACGAGGAAGAAACTGATGACAATGCGTAAATTCTGGCCACTGTTGATGGCCGGCAGTGTCGGCGCGATGGGCCTTTCCACGGCATCTGCCGAAAGCTATCAATTGCTGGTCGGCTCCTACACCGCCGACACCAGCCAAGGCATCTATCGAATGAACTTCGACAGTGCCACCGGCCAGATTGCCGCCAAGCCGCTGCAAGTGGTCAAAAGCGAAAACCCGTCGTGGCTGACCCTGTCCAAAGACCAGAAACGTCTGTTCGTGGTCAACGAAAACGGCCCGGGCCAGACCGACCCGGTCGGTCGCGTCAGCAGTTACGCGATCGATCCGAAAACCCATGCCCTGAGCCTGATCAATCAGGTGCAAAGCCTGGGCAACGAGCCGACTCATTCGAGCCTGAGCGGTGACGCCAGCCATCTGTTCGTCAGCAACTATTCGGTGATGGAAGATCCGGGCGGCACCCTCGCGGTGTTGCCGGTCGGCGCCGACGGCAAACTCAAACCGGTGGTGCAGATGAGCGCCCACCCGGCGAGCCGGATCAATCCCGAGCGTCAGGCGTCGAACCATGTGCACTCGACGGTCTCTTCGCCGGACGGCCGTTACGTGTTCTCCAATGATTTGGGCGCGGACAAAGTCTTCGTCTATCTCTTCGATCCGAAGGCCAATCCGGACCTGCCACTGACCCCGGCGATGACGGCCGCAGTGGCCTTGCCGGCAGGCAGCGGCCCGCGTCACCTGCTGTTCAGCGCTGACGGTAAACACGCCTGGCTGACCATGGAAATGAGCGCCCAGGTTGCGGTGTTCGATTACAACGACGGCGTGCTGACCCAGACGCAAATGATCGATCTGGCGGCCGGCCAGCCGACTTCAGACAAGGCTGCGGCTGCGCTGCACGCGTCCGCCGACGGCAAATTCCTCTACGTCAGCAACCGTGGCACTGCCAATCAGGTGCTGGTGTTCGCTATCGATCCGGCGACCGGCCAGCTCAAAGAGCTGCAGCGACGTTCAGTGGAAGGTGATCACCCACGGGAATTCAGCCTCGATCCAAGCGGTAAATTCCTGCTGATCGCCAACCAGAAAAGTAACGAGATTGTCGTCGTCGAACGCGATGGCAAGACTGGTCTGCTCGGCAAAACCGTGCAGAAACTGCCGATGGACGCCCCGAGCGACCTGAAGTTTCTAGTGCGACAATAAGCCACAGGCCCCGGTTTACGGGGCCTGCCTCTTTGTATTAATCGCGCTGATAACTGCTAATGCTACAAAGCATTTCAAGCGATCAACCCTCGAGCGTTAAGTTTGCTCCACAGCCCAACCGGGCAAGCAAGCCAACCGAACACGAGGGTTACCGCCATGAACTTCAATCTCTTCTCCGTGATTGCCGCTTCCGCCATCTCCGCTACCGTGGTTCTGCCAGCCAGCGCCAACGTTGAAATCAACAGCAAACAATCCCACACCCAGAGCTACACCCAGAAATACCTGCAACAGAGCGCCAATTTCTACGCCGCGCTGGATCACAAAGTTCAACACTGAAATACCCGACTCGCGCGACTCCCCGTAGGAGCTGCCGAAGGCTGCGATTTTTTGACTTTCAAGATCAAAAGATCGCAGCCTTCGGCAGCTCCTACACGTGTGCATAAAGCACCACGATAGGTTTCTTCAAGCACCCGGATAGACTGGCTAAATAATCAACGAAGCTGATGGTTACTATGGGAAACCCTGAGTGGTTACCGCGGTTTTTTTGATCGATTCTGTGGGCTCTGAAACATGCCCACGGGAGAACACCATGGCCAGCGCAATCATCTCTTCTGCCAAACGCGGCGCCTACCTGGCCATCGGTCTTTACCTGGCTCTGGTGCTGATCGTCAGCGTCTCATCGCAGATGGAACACAACTTCGACGCACCGATTCAAGTCGCCAACCCCGGCATCCAGTTTGAACACCGTTCGCAAAGCGTGATGGTCGATCGGGCTGAACTCGCAGGAGTCGGCGGAGCATGAAAGGCTACAGGCTTTGGGTCATCGCAGGTCTGGCGTTCATGACCAACGGCGCTTCATTGCTGGGGATAGGGCAGGGCTCGGTCGGCGGCCTGGCCCGAGCCATAGAGGCCAACCACAACATCGCGCACAACATTGAGCGGGCCAATACCCTGGGGCTGATGGCCGGTAATCCACCGGTGAAAGTTGCCGGTGATTTTCTCGGGCCGTTTGAAGTGGATTGCATGGCACTTGGCATGTGCGGCGCGCTGGCGTAGACAACGTGATTTATTGTGGTGAGGGGATTTATCCCCGATGGGCTGCGAAGCAGCCCCAAACCCGATACTCCGGATTGTTCTGATACACCGAGGTGAATGATTTCAGGGCCGCTTCGCAGCCCATCGGGGATAAATCCCCTCGCCACAGGGTTACCCCTCTTGCAGAAGAACTGGCCTTACTTCTTCATGACTGCGGTGAAGAGCTCGGATTGCAGAAAGTGTTGTAGCCACGCTTGCAAGCGTACGTAAGGCGTCTGCGCAAACCAATCGCGATCAACGTGGGCGAACTGGCGAACGAACGGCAGCAGTGCGATATCCGCCAGACATGGGCGATCAGCCAGCAAGTAATCGCGGTCCGTTAGCAACTCATCCAGCTTCTGCAAAAACAACGAACCCTGCGTGCGATAGACCTCCATCGGCTGCTCGGGATAACGCTCAGCGTACTTGTAGCGATTGAGATGAACCTTGAACACTTGATCATTGGCTTCGATCAAGTCGGCAATCCTCGCATCTCCCTCCAGCAGCCAATCCTGCGGATCATTCTGTGCCAACGCCCAGCGCATGATCTCCAGACTCTCATCAATCACCCGTCCATCCGCATCCAGCACCGGTACCGTACCCTTGGGCGAGATCGCCAGCATCTCGGCCGGTTTGGCCTTGAGGCTGACCTCGACGATATCTACCGGCACGCCCGAATAACGCAGCGCCATCCGTGCCCGCATTGCGTAAGGGCAGCGGCGGAAAGAATACAGCGTATTCATTTCACCTCCAGGGTGCTCAAACCGTTGCCCTGACGCTGCACCTGAATCTGCACCGGAATCCGCTCGTGCATTTCCTGCACGTGGGAAATCACCGCGACTTTGCGGCCCTGGGCCTGCAAGCCGTCGAGGGCGTCCATCGCCAGTTGCAGAGATTCCGGATCGAGGCTGCCAAAGCCTTCGTCGATAAACAGCGATTCGATTTTCAGCGTACTCGACGCCATCGACGCCAGGCCCAACGCGAGCGCCAGCGATACGAGGAACGTCTCGCCGCCGGACAACGAATGCACCGAGCGCAGCTCATCGCCCATTTCCGTGTCCATCACCAACAGGCCGAGCATGCTGCCGCCGCGCTTCAAACGATAGCGTTTGACCAGTTGGCGCAGTTGCACGTTGGCGTGATGTACCAGCAAGTCGAGGTTGTAGGCCTGGGCGATCTTGCGGAAGGTGTCGCCAGTGGCTGAACCGATCAACGCGCTCAGGCGTGCCCAGCGCTGGTACTCGGCATAGGCGTCGGCGATCTGCTGCGCCAGTGCCTGATTGGCGTTCTGTCGGCGCTGGTCTTCGGCCTGTTCAGCACGCAGTTCGGCGCATTGCTGCTCGCTGACGTTGAATTGGTTTTGCACATCGGCGAGGGCGGCGGCCAGTTGCTCGGCATCGAGATTGCCGTTGTGCTGGGCCTGATGATCGAACAAGCGCTGGTCGCGCTCCTGCACCAGCACCATGGCCTGTTCGATGGCTTTTTCATTGAGCTGCAAGCGTTGGCGCAGCTCAGCGACTTGCCCATCGTCGACGCGCAGCAGATCTTCGAGGCCGCCGTCATCCAGCTCCGGATGACGGGCGCGCCAGTCGGCAATCTTGCTGGCCAGATCCTTGTCTTCAATTTCCAACGCCTGCAAACGCTCCTGCTGCGCCTTGAGTTCGGCGGCGGTTTGCACGCGTTGCGTGCGCACGTTTTGCAGTTCCTGAGCGGTTGTGGTTTCAGCTTTGCGCGCCTGCTCCACGGCCTGTTCCAGTTGCTGCTGCCAGTGTTCGGCGCTGCTGTGCTCGCCAAGCAACTGCATGAGTTTTTGCTGGCAGGTTTGCTGCTGTTCGGCCAGGGCATTGAACTGCTGTTCGGCGCTTTGCAATTGCTGGACGCGAGTCTGCTGGCGATCCTGTTCTTTCTCCAGCGTCTGCTGGCGTTGCAGCTGTTCGGCCAGTTCTTCTTTCTGCTGATCGACTTGCGTCAGACGCTCGGCGATCTGCCGGTCGAGCTGCATGAACGTCGCCGCCGGCTCATGGCGTAGAGCCTCAACTGTGTCGGCCGGCAGCAGGTTACCGAACGCGCTGAGTTCTTCATCGAGGCGCTGGCGGTCGCTGCTCAACTCGCGCTGCTGATTGCTCAGATGCTGCGCCGCTTGCTGATGAGCGGTTTCGGCCTGACGCAACTGCTGGGTCAGACGCGCGGCGTCCTGTTGCAGGGTGAGCAGGGCGTTTTGCCGTTGT
This sequence comes from Pseudomonas sp. NPDC087639, assembly GCF_044743385.1. NCBI lineage: Bacteria > Pseudomonadati > Pseudomonadota > Gammaproteobacteria > Pseudomonadales > Pseudomonadaceae > Pseudomonas > Pseudomonas sp. NPDC087639. Next base: position 60,676 of record NZ_JBIUWI010000016.1, read on the forward strand.
TCATCCTGCGTGATGCTCTGGTTCAACTGCTCGTTTTGCCGGGTCAGCCAGGCGTCGCGTTTGTCGGCGTCCTGGTTCATCAACTGCGCCGCTTGCGGGTGAGCATCGAGACTCGGCGCCAACGCTTGTTGCTGGGCGGCCAGTTGCTCCTGTTGTTGCAGCAGTTCTTTTTGCTGTGCGATGACGCCACCGACTTCGGCGCGCAGTTCGATGAGCTTTTCCTTGAGCTGATCGACCACTTGCTGCGCGTTGGCCTGTTCGCTCTCATCGTGTTTGCCGAGGCTTTGCAGCAGCGCTTCGGGCTGGTGATACGGATGCTCATTGCTGCCGCAGACCGGGCACGGCTGATCATCCTGCAACTGCGCGCGCAGCTCTTCGACACTGGCACTGCGCGCCAGACGCTGACGCTCAAGCAGCTCGCGGGTGACGTTAAGGGTTTGCTCGGCGACGGTCAGTTCGGCCTTGGTTTTCACCCCGTCCTGAGTCAGGCGCTCGCGTTCTTGCTGAGCGCTGAGCTGGCGTTGTTGCAGTTCAGCGCCGCGCTTGTCCAGATCCTGTCGGGTGGCCCACAGGCGTGACAGGTCTTCGATGGCGCGCAGCTGTTTGCGGTTGTCCTGTAACAGATTGCCGAGGATGCCGATCTGCTCGGCGACGGCGTCCGGCTCGGCGCCAGCCTCTTTGAACAGCACTTCCAGTTGCTGTTTTTGTGTTGCGAAGGTTTCGGCGCTGCGGCTGGCGTTCTCTTCCAGCGAGGCTAGTTCGGTCTGGCCCTTGTTCAAGCGATTGCCGATCAACATCAGCTGTTGCAGGCGATCGCGGTAGGCGTTCCATGCATCGCTCAATGGCGCGAGATGGGCGCTCTGTTCCAGTTCCGCGGCAATCTTTTGCAGGCGTTCGGCGACTTGAGTCTGCTTTTCCAGCAGCGCCGCAATGGCGCTCTGGCCTTGGGTGCAGGCCTGCTGCGCGTTTTGTTTCGCTTCGGCACTGAGTGCAACGTCCTTGACCAGACGGGCGAGGGTGCTTTGCTCTTCAAAGGCCTGACGCAAAAGCGGCGAACTTTCAGTCTGCCGTTGTTGTGCCTCGCTCAAAGCGACTTTCGCGGCCTCGAGGTTTTGCTCCAGGTGCGTCTGGCGCTCAGTCAGTTCAGCGTGTTGCCGGGTGTGCGCGGCAATCTGCGCACCCAAAGGGGACAAGAGCGCGTCGAGTTCAGTCTTGCGGGCGAACTGGTGCCGCTGTGGGCCGAGCTGTTCCAGTCGCGTCAGTTTTACCCGTTCACCGGCCAGACCTTCCCTTTGTTGTTGGGCACTGTGCAGTTGCTCGGCGGCGGCTTGTTGCGCGTCCTGCAACTGACGTAAATCCTTGAGCCAGCTGTGCTGCTGCTCCAGCTGCTTGAGTTGCGCCTGTTGCAACTTCATCTGTTGCTGCGCGGCGTTGTAGCGCTCATCCAGCTCGGCGCGTGCTTCGGGAGCCAGCGGCGTGACACCGGTGGCCTGATCCTGCAACAGCTTGTGCGCTTCGCGGGCCTCTTTGGTCTTGTCGAACGCGCGACGGCCGAGGCGGGTGTACAGCGCGGTGTCGGTGAGTTTTTCCAGCAGTTCGCTGCGGTCGTTGTCGTCAGCCTTGAGGAACGCACTGAACTCGCTTTGAGCCAGCAGCACGGCGCGGGTGAACTGTTCGAAGTTCAAACCCAGCGCGGCTTCCAGTTGCGTTTTGTATTCGCCTTTCTGGCTGGCGAGCAGTTGATCCTGATCGATATCGCGCAGGCTCTGCCGACTGGCCTGCAACTTGCCGCCAGCCTTTTCCCGGGCGCGGTTGGCTTCCCAGCGCGCGCGATAGCGACGGCCATCGACACCGACAAAATCCACCTCGGCATAACCTTCGCCGGTGCCACGGCGTAGCAGGGTGCGCGGGTCGCCGGTGGCGATCTCGCCGTCGGCGTCCGGGACTTTGGCGTCACGGCCGGTGTTGTTCAAACGCGGCACGGCGCCGAACAGCGCCAGGCACAAGGCGTCGAGCAGGGTACTTTTGCCGGCGCCGGTGGGGCCGGTAATGGCGAACAGACCGGCGCTGGCCAGCGGTTCGGCGGTGAAGTCGATCTCGAACGGACCGGCCAGCGAGGCGAGGTTTTTCAAACGAATGGCGAGAATCTTCATGGTTGCTCGCCCTCCATTTGCACGTCTTGCAGCAGTTCGGCGAAGTCCTTGAGCGTCTGTTCATCGACCTCGTTGCCATAGTTGTCGAGCCACGCGCGGCTGAACAATTCCTGCGGCGTGAGTTGATCCAGCTCGATCAGCGCAGTGCCTTCTTCCGCGCCATCAGCGCCACGGTTGCCGGCGTATTCAGCGGCGATACGCACCAGCCGCACGGCTTTGCCTTGCAGGGCGCTTTCCACTTGATGGCGCAAATCCGGTTGCGGCTCATCGAGACGCACACGCACCTCCAGCCACGGCTGGCGCTGGGTTTCAGCGAGTAGATCAATGTTCGGCAAGTCCGCCAGTTGCAGCAGGATCTCCGCCAGCGGCGCCGGGCCGATGCGTTGCAGGTTGACCGATCGCGGGATCAGTTTCGGCTCGACGCTGACCAGGGTTTCGCCATCAAGGGTGACGTCGAGAATCTGGTGCTGATAGCTGATTTCCGAAAACGACAGCGGAATCGGCGAGCCGCTGTAGCGGATACGTTCCTCACCGTTGACCTTCTGCGGCTTGTGCAAATGACCGAGGGCAACATAGCTGATGCTCGGCCCGAACAGGCTAGCGGGCAGCGCTTCGGCATTGCCGATGATCAGACTGCGCTCGGAATCCTCCGACACCGAACCGCCGGCCATGTGCGCATGACTGATGGCGATCAGCGCCTGCCCCGGCTTGCGCTTGGCATTCGCCGCCTCGATCAGCCATTCATGAACCTGACCGATACCGCGCAAATAGTTGTCGCCCAAATGCGCCCCGGTGACCTCAGCCGGGCGCAGAAATGGAAGCGCCAGGCACCACGCGGCGATTTCGCCGGTCGCGTCCGGCAACGGCAACAGCAGACGATCGGCGTCGAGTTGACCATCATCCAGCCACAACACCCGACCCAGCGCATGAGTGCGCAAACGTCGCATCAGCGGCGCGGGCAGTTCGATCCGCGAGCCGGAGTCGTGGTTGCCAGCAATCATCACGATGGTCAGCAACGGCTGCTGCTCGTGGGCGCTGACGATGAAATCGTAGAGGCGTTCCTGGGCTTTGACCGGCGGATTGACCGTGTCGAAGATGTCCCCGGCAATCAACAGCACATCCGGCTGCGCCAGTTGCAGTTGGCGCAGCAGCCATTCGAGAAAGCACGCATGCTCGAAATCGCGCTCCTGGCCGTGCAGGTTTTGCCCAAGGTGCCAGTCGGAGGTGTGAAACAGACGCAAGGTGGACTCCGCAACAATTAAAGAGGTGATGACCGCGAGGAAATGAAGGGCGGCGAAAGAGGGGGAGAGTTTACAGATTATTGCGGTGGGAGGGCTTGTTGTGTATGCGAGTGCTTGCCAATGGAGTGCTGGGTTTGGCCCTCATCATTAGTCAGTAACAGTCGGCGGATGCATCTATTAATTGACGCCAAAATAGTGGCCATCTAATATCGCGCCACTATTTTGATATCAAAGCGCTAGCAGTCTCGCCTTACTCTTGTTTGCTCTCATCGGCGCCAAGGTGCGGGCCTGTTGGAGTAGCTGCGCTTGGCGTCAATCCCGTATTCCTGCCCGCTGTAATGAGATTTTAAACATGGACGTCCGCCACTTCGCCTTGCTCGCCCGTCAGCCCTCTGCTGCCGTGAAAACCCGAGAAACGTTCCTGGGCATGCCCAAGCGCGGGCTGGCGTTCCTGCTGGCGAACGTCATGTTCTGGCAACCGATGTGGGCGCAGGCCGACGGCATTGTCGTGGCCAACCCGAACACCTCGCTGGATCGAGCGGGCAACGGTGTGCCGATCATTAACATAGCCACGCCTAATGGCAGCGGGCTGTCGCACAACCAGTTCCACGATTACAACGTAGGGGCGCAGGGCGTCATCCTCAACAACGGCTCTGTGCAGACCTCCGCCACACAACTGGGTGGTCACATCATCGGCAACGCGAACCTGAAGAACAGCGGTGCGGCGCAGGCGATTCTCAACGAAGTCATCAGCGGCAACCCGAGCCAGTTGCGCGGCTATACCGAAGTGGCGGGGCAGTCGGCGCGGGTGATCGTCGCCAACCCTTACGGCATCACCTGCAACGGTTGCGGGTTTATCAACTCGCCGCGCGTCACGCTGACCACCGGCAAACCGGTGCTCGACAACGGTCGGCTGGATCGTTTTCAGGTTGATCAAGGCTCTGTGGCCATCGAAGGCGCAGGCCTCAATGCCACCAACGTCGACCGCTTCGAAATCATCACCCGCAGCGCGAAAATCAACGCGCAGCTTCAGGCGCAGAACCTGACGATTGTCGCCGGTCGCAACGACGTCAATGCGCAAACGTTGAATGCTACGGCCCGCGCCGATGACGGCAGCGCCAAACCGCAACTGGCCATCGACTCTTCGGCACTCGGCGGCATGTACGCCGGAGCGATCAAACTGGTCGGCACCGAGGCCGGCGTCGGGGTGAAACTCGACGGCAAACTGATTGCCAGTGGCGGCGACATTCAGCTCGATGCCAATGGCCAGTTGAGTTTGGCCGACACCTCGGCGACCGGCGCGGTCAACGTCAAGGCGGCTAGCCTCGATGCGCAGGGTCCGGTTTACGCAGGCACGGCGCTGAACGTGCAAACCCAAGGTAACCTGACCAACCGACAAACCCTCGCCGCACGCGACAGCATAAACCTCAGCGCCAGCGGCCAGCTGACCAACGCCGGCGCCATCGAAGCGGGCGTTATCGCCGACGGCAGCCGCAATGCCACAGGCGACTTGAGCCTGACTGCGCAGAACCTCGACAACAGCAGCAAAAGCCTCACGGCGAGTCGCAGCCTGACGGTCAACGCTGCGCAAACCCTGAACAACCAGGGCGGTACGCTTAGCGGGCAAACCACTGCGATCACTGCCGCAACATTGGATAACCGCAATGCCGGCAAGGTCCTGAGCAACACGCTGAGCCTGAATGCGGCTCAGGTGCTGAACAACAAAGGCGTGATCAACAGCAACGTAACGCTCACTGCCAACGTCGGCCGCCTCATCAACAGCAACGGTGAGCTGAGCAGTCAGAGCGACATCGTTCTGAATGTCACGTCGCTTGATAACGTCGCCGGCCTGATGACCGCCGGCCGTTTGCTCGACATCACTGCGCTCGGCGCGATCAACAACAGCACCGGCAGGATTGGCGCAAAGCAGAATCTGACCGTGCGAGCGCAACAACTCGACAACAGCCAGCAAGGCCAGTTGACCAGCGAAGGCACGCTGACCACCCGCGTCAGTGATCGCCTGAACAACCAGAACAAAGGCCTGATCCAGGCCAACGGCGCGATGGACGTGCAGGCCACACGCCTGGACAACCGCGCCGGGAAGATTTCCAGCCTCAATACCCTGATCGTCAGCAGTACCCACACCGACAACCGTGGCGGTACGATTCGCGCCGATCAGGCGGCGAAGCTGTTGATCAACGAACTGGACAACGGCGACAAGGGCCGCCTCGAAAGCAAGGCGGCGCTGACCTTCGAAGGCAACACACTCGACAACCGCAATGGCGGCCTGCTGACTTCGACGGGTCTGTTGACCCTCAAAGCCAAGGACGTGACCAACGATGGCGGACGGATTTCCGCCAAGGGCGACATCGACGCCAACATCGAGACCCTCAATCAACAACACGGTGAACTGGTCGCCGAAGGCAATCTGAAACTCACCGGCAAGACCCTCAACAGTCATCAGGACAGCCTCGTTGGCTCGCTCAAAACCCTGACGGTCAACGTCGACCAGATCGATAACCGTGCCAGCACACTGTCGAGCCAACTGGACCTGCACATCAACGCTGCACGCCTGGACAACAGCGACGGCGGCAAGGTGTTGTCCGATACCACGCTGGAGCTGAAGGTCGCGCAGATCATCAACGCCACCAATGGACTGATCTTCAGCAAGGGCGCGAGCACCCTCAGCGGCATCGGCCTGAGCAACGTCGGCGGGCGGATCGTCAGCCAGAAAACACTGGGGCTGAGCTTCGACGAAGCCATGGACAACCAGCAAGGCCTGATCAGCAGCGAAGGGCAGATGACCCTCAATGCCGGCAGCCTAGACAATCGCCTGGGCAAACTCTCGAGCATCGAGGCGATGTCGCTCACCGCCAAAGGCGCTGTACTGAGTCAGGGTGGCCTGATCGCCTCGCAAAAAGGCCTGACGTTCACCAGCGGCAGCCTCGACAACAGCGACAACGGCGTGATCAGCGCCAAGGCCGATTCGACGCTGACCACCGGCGAGTTCATCAACCGTCAGGGCGCCAGTCTGGCCACCGACGGCACGCTGTTGCTCACCGCCGCTCACCTGGATAACTCCGGCGGCACCATCGGTAGCCAGCAGAAACTGGAGGCTTCGGTCACCTCGCTGGTTCAGGACGGCGGCGAACTGTTCAGCAACGGCGACCTGACCCTGGACATGAACAACGGCCTGCTGAACAACCAGCGCGGCAACATTCATACACCGGGCCAGCTGCTGCTCAAGAATCTTAAGGACGTCAACAACAGCGCCGGCGAAATCTCCGCTGCCAAGGCCTGGAGCGTCAACGCACAAAGCCTGAACAACGACGGCGGCAAACTGCTCAGCAACGAAAAGCTCACGCTGGTCATCGACCGTGCGTTGAGCAACGTCAAAGGCGTCATCGCTTCCGCCGGCCTGGAATCGCGCAGCGCCAGTCTGGACAACACCAGCGGCGAGATTCGTGGCCGTGGCGATGTCGACTTCACCGTGACCGGGATGTTCGACAACCAGGCCGGCGTGGTCATTGCTGACGATGGTCTGACGATCAAAGCGGCGAGTCTGGACAACCGTCAGGAAGGTCTGGTCGGTTCGACAAAAGCGCTGAACCTTACCGTCAACCGAATCGACAACCGCAGCGGCGAACTGTCGAGCAAGGCTGACGTGAACCTGATCGGCGCGTGGCTCGACAACAGCGACAGCGGCTATATGTTGGCCGGTGGCAATCTGGCGCTGACCGTCAATGACGTCATCAACCGCAACAAGGGCCTGCTGTCCGGCGACACCGGGCTGACGCTGACCGGCAAGACGCTGGAGAACAGCGGTCGCCTGACCAGCCAGAAAGACCTTGCGATCAACCTCTCTGCGGGCCTGAACAACGCGCAGGGCAGTGTCGTCAGCGAAGGAGCCTTGGCGATCAATGCCGATAGCCTGAACAACAATGGCGGCACCGTCTCCAGCGCCAAAGCGCTCAATGTCGATACGCGCGGCGCCATCAGCAACCGCGGCGGCAAATTGCTCACCGACACCGGTCTGACGCTCACCAGCAGTGCGCTGGATAACCAGCAACAAGGCACCATCAGCAGTAAAACAACACTGACCCTCACCACCGGCGACCTCAACAACAGTCAGGCGACGATCTACGCTGCCGATCAACTGCACGTGACCGCGGGGAAGGTGACCAACACCGCCGGCAGCCTGGGCGCGGGCAATTCGCTGATCGCCAATATTCGTGGTCTCGATCAACAGGGCGGCAAGCTGTTCAGCAGCAAAGGCAATGTCACGGTTGATCTGAACGGCGGCGCTTTGAACAACCAGGACGGCGTGATCAATGCGCCGGGTCAATTGCTGTTGAAAAACCTCGCCGACGTCAACAACCGTGACGGTGAGATTTCCAGCGAAGAGGCGTTCGACCTGCTGGCCAAGTCACTGGACAACAGCGGCGGCCAACTGCTGAGCAATCACAAACTCACCCTGAAAATCGACAACGCGCTGACCTCGATCAAAGGCAAGATCGCCGCCGCAGCCCTGCAGATTCGGGCAGCAAGCCTGGATAACAGCGGCGAAGGTGTGCTGCTCAGTGACAGCGATATCGACGTGACCGTCGATGGCCTGCTGAACAACCAGACCAAGGGCAGCATCCGCGCCGCGCAACAACTGACCCTCAACAGCACCGGCCTGAATAACCAGGGCGGCACGCTGGTGGGCATTGCGGGCCTGGCGATTGATCTGGGCACGACCGCGCAGGACCTGAACAATCAGAACGGTCTGATCAGCAGCAAGGGCCTGTTGAGCATTGCCCATCTGCGTGACCTGAATAACCAGAACGGCGTGATCAACAGCAAAGGCGTGCTAAGCATCGCCACGCTGCGTGACTTGAATAACCAGCAGGGTGAAATTTCCAGCGTCAACAGCTTCAACCTCAGCGGCAACAGCCTGGACAACCGTGGCGGCAATCTGATCAGCAACGATCAACTGAGCCTCACCGCAGCCGAACTGAAAAACCAGGGCGGGCTGGTCTCCGGCTGGAAGGGCGTGACGGTCAGCGGCGGCAGCGTCGACAACAGCCTGGAAGGGGCGATTTCCAGCCAGCTCGGCAACGTCAACATCGACCTCAGCGGCGCACTGATCAACCACAGTAAGGGCGGCGTGGGCGGCCTTGGCGATGTGAGCATCAAGGCCGCCAGTCTCGACAACAGCGGCGGCACCGTCACCAGTGGCGGCAAACAGACCCTGACCCTGCTCGGCGGCGCGCTCAATAACGCCGCTGGCGGCCTTATCAAAAGCGGCGATACCCTCGACATCCGCGCGGCCACCCTGAACAACACCTCCTCCGGCAACGTCACGGCGAAAAAAGCCCTGACCTTCACCGGTACGCAACTGGACAACACCAGCGGCAGTCTGGTCGGCGATGACAGCGTCACCCTCGACCTGCTCGGCGCCCTGACCAACGTCAATGGCGCCCTCGGCAGCAGCGGTGCGCTGCTGATCAAACGCTCCGGTAGCGTCGACAACCGTGGCGGCCAACTGATCAGCCAGACCCTGCTGAGCCTGCTCACCAGCGGCTATCTGAACAACAGCCAACGCGGCACCGTCTCGGCCAACGGCCAACTGGATCTCACCGCCGGCGGCACACTGCACAACGACGCCGACGGCCTGATCTCCAGCCGCGATGCCGGCGTCAACCTCACCGCCGCCGCACTGAACAACGGCAAAGGCGCGGTGCAAAGCATGACCGCGCTGACCGTGAACACTGGCAGCGCCGCCATCGACAACCAAGGCGGCAAAATCATCGCCCAGAACGGTGACCTGACCCTCACTGGCGCGAGCCTCGACAGCCGTGGCGGTGTGCTGTCGAGCCTCAAAGGTCTACTGCAAACCCGTCTGGCCGGCGTGTTGCGCAACGGCAAGGGCGGCAAGATCGAAGGCAGCCGCCTCGACCTGCAAGCACTCGGCGGTATCTACAGCGACGGCGGGCGCATCGCCGCCAACAGCGGCAATATTCTGCTGAATGCCGGCGGCAACGCGCTCGACAACAGCGGTGGCGGGATCTATGCCAAAGGCTTGGTGAAAGTTGACGCCGGCTCAATGAACAACAACGCCGGTCAGGTCAGCGGTAGCGCTATCGATTTGGGTGTTGGCGGCAACCTGACAAACCGTAGCGGCCTGATCGAAAGCGCCAGCACTCTGGCGATTCGCGCCGCTAATCTCGATAACCAGAGCGGCAAACTGCGCGCGCTGGGCACCAGCGGCAAGACCGATTTCCAGATCGGCAGCCAGTTCGACAACCGCAACGGTCTGGTGGAAACCGCCAACACCGATTTCACCCTTGCTGCGCCGAGCCTGCTCAACGCGGGCGGCTCGATCACGCATGTGGGGTTGGGTGAATTCAACATCTCCACCGCCAACGTCATGAACGCCGGCGGCTCACTGGTGACCCGTGGCGGCCTGACGCTCAACGCCGACAGCTGGACCAACAGCAGCGTGATTCAGGCCGGGCGCCTGACGGTCAACGTCGGTAATTTCGTGCAGACCGCGAGCGGGCAATTGCTGGCTTCGAATCAGTTGGTGGCGCGCGGTGGCAACTGGAGCAACGAAGGGTTGATTGCCAGTGATGGCAGTCTCGATATCCAGTTGGGCGGAGGTTATGCCGGTAATGGCCGGGTGAGCAGCCTGGGTGACATGCAACTGGATGCTTCCACCCTCAACATCGGCAACGCCGGGAGTATCGCGGCTGGCGGCAACACGACCGTCGGCGCGCGCGGCGGTGTGGCGGTCGTAAACAACTATGGCCGACTGACTGCGGCCAATAACCTGATTCTCAATGCAGGCTCCGTTAACAACTACGGGACTCTCGCAGGCGGGGCGGGCATGAAGCTGACGGCGTCGTCATTGCTGAACGATCAGGGTGGCTTCCTGTTCAGCGGGGGCGACATGAGGCTGCGAGTGGGCAGCTTCAGTAATAAAAAGTCCGATGTTTATAGTATGGGCAGTATCGATATTGCGCGGGACGATGCCGGTGGTCATGCGGCGTCGGTAGAGAACCTTTCCGGGACGATGGAAAGCACTGGCGATTTCTCGATCAAGGCAGATTCGATTGTTAACCGCAGGGACCAGTTCAAGACGGTTTCCGAGATGTACTCGTCGGACATTGGTGTGCGTTGCTTGTCATGCGATGCGTTGCCGCTGAACTGGACGGAGTTGCAAGGAAACAAACTGCCATCCCAGCTTGTCTGGGAGCAGAAATTCAAAGTCAGTATCTCTGAAGGTGAAAGCTCCAAAGCCGCCTCTATTACCGCCGGGAAAAACTTTGAGGTGGCGGGTGGTTCCTTCCTGAACTCGAATTCATCCATCGCCGCTTCCGGAAACATCACCATCAACGTGGCCAACTTCGAGAACTCGGGTACTGCCACCGGTGATTACGTTTCACGCAAATACATCAACGGTGGACTTTCCGTTGCGCAATGGAACGACGTCATCACGTACAACATGTACAACGACGCGGACTACAACAAGGATCTGCGATTCTGGAATGCCAACGAAGTCGATTCGCGAGTCGTTTCCAAGGTGGTCAGATATGGTGCCAAAGGCGAGGCTGATAACTGGTTCCAGACTTTCGGCTCGACCATCATTTCTTTGAATAAACAAAGCCAGGCCGTCAGATTTGGTGACTCTCTTTATTCGTCGGGTGCCCGAACCGAAGCGCCTGACTTCATAAAAAATGCAGTCTTCGACGAAAAAATAGTCACCTCTGACCCCTCAGGTTTCGCCTCGGCCATCATCCAGGCCGCTGGCAACGTCACTATCAACGCCAGCAATAAAATCAGCAACGGTGTGGAAAAAGCCTACAGCGCGGGCGCAGTCGGCACCTCTCGAAACGCCAACACTGGCGCTAGCGGCACCGGCAAAACCACGGTCATCAGCCTCAACAGTCAGCTACCACCGGACCTGGCTCAGCAACAGGTCAACCCGCTGACATTGCCCGGCTTCAGCCTGCCTGTTGGCGACAACGGTATGTTCCGCCTGAGCGGCAAAGGGGGTAGCGAACAATCCTTGGTACCTGCGCCGTCCTGGACCATCGATTCGCTTTCTGGCGAGTCGACACGTCATACGGTCGGCATGCCTGCTCGGCCGTCGACCCAGTTCCAGTTCGACAATAACGACTCGGTCTCGACAAAAAAACGCGACCTGGCGTTGAGCGACGCAGCCTCGCTGAACCTCAACGACAGAACTGCTCAGTTCAACGTGGGGGCAGCGGCTGCTGACGGACCCGTCGGCGTGCTGCTGCCCAACCGTGGTAACGCGCTGATCTACGCACCACCTGTCAAAGGCCTGCCCGACACCAGCGTGCGCTCCAACCCGCACAAATACCTGATCGAAACCAACCCGGTACTCACCGACCTCAAGAAATTCGAGAGTTCGGATTACCTGCTGCAGAAACTCGGCTACAACCCGGACACGAGCGCCAAGCGCCTGGGCGACGGTTTCTTCGAACAACGGATGATCCAGCAAGCGGTCGTCGAGCGTACGGGACAGCGTTTCATCGACGGCCAGACCTCCGATGAAGCGATGTTCAAGTACCTGATGAACAACGCCATCGCCAGCAAGGATCAGCTCAACCTGTCGGTGGGCGTCACGCTGACCGCACAGCAAGTCGCGGCACTGACCCACGACATCGTCTGGCTCGAAGAGCACGAAGTGAATGGTGAGAAAGTGCTGGTGCCGGTGCTGTATCTGGCTCAGGCGAATAATCGGCTGGCGCCAAACGGGGCGTTGATTCAGGGCAGCGACGTGACGTTGATTGCCGGTGGCGATCTGGACAACGCCGGTACGCTGCGCGCCTCCAACAATCTGTCGGCCGAAGCGGGTAACAACCTCACTAACACCGGTTTGATCGAAGCGGGTGAGCGCCTGACGCTCAAGGCTGGCAACGACATCATCAACAAGTCCGGCGGCATCATCTCCGGCAAGGACGTCAGCCTGACCGCCACCAACGGCAGCGTGATCAACCAGCGCGACGTGACCGGCTTCGACCTGGCCGGTCGCGGCAACCTGTTGCACCGCGACTACCTGGACAACGCTGCACGGATCGAAGCGGCCAACGATCTGACGATGAACGCCGGGCGGGACATCAACAACATCGGCGGTGTGCTGCAAAGCGGTCGGGACATGACGCTCGACGCTGATCGTGATGTGAATATCACCTCGGTTCAAAATCGCAGCACCGATGCGCGAGGCAGCAACTTCCTCAATCAGAGCATTACCCAGCATGGAGCAGAAGTGACCTCCGGGCGGAATCTGTCGATCAGTGCTGATCGTGATGTGGCGATTGTTGCCAGTCGGCTGGATGCGAAGCGCGATCTCAGTGTCGATTCAGGCCATGACATTGTGATCACTTCGGCTGCCGATGAGAGCGATTACGTCTCGCGCAGCAAGAAGCGCGCGAACGAAACCCATAGCATCACCCAACAATCATCGGTACTGAATGCCGGTCGCGATATCGCCCTGAATGCGGGCAACGATCTGGGCATCATCGCCAGCCGGATCAAGGCTACGGAGGATGTCAGCCTCGACGCTGCCCAAGACATCACCGTCGCCTCGGCAAAGGACGAGAGTTCTTCTTACTACTACAAGAAGAAAAACGGTTCGTTCGGGCGCAGCAAGACCACTCAGGCGGAAAGTTATGAGAGCGAAAACGTTGCTTCGGTGATCGAAGCCGGGCACGACCTGACCGTCAACTCGTCCAAGGACGAAGACGGCAGCGTCAGTCTTGATGGCGGCCGCAACGTCACCATTATCGGCAGCCAGTTGAATGCCGGTAATGATCTGGTCGTCGGTGCGACCAATGACGTGGCTGTTCTTTCTGCCACGGAAGAATCCGGGTCCTATACCAAAAAGACCAAAACAGGGCTGTTCGGCATGTCGAAAAGTGGCAGTAGCCATTTGCAGACATCTGTCACTCAAGTCGGCAGCCAGTTGAATGCCGGGCACGATGCAGTGGTTCTGGGCGGACGCGATATTCGTTTGAATGCCAGTGAAATAAATGCAGGCAACGATGCCGAACTGCATGCCGGTCTGGTGGACAAGGAGGGTGATATAACCCTGTCTTCTGCCGATGATCAGGCGTACAGCCGCGCTGAGGAATACAAGAAAAAACTCGGCATGTCGCTGAAAGACACCATCGGCGTGTTCGCCGGTACACCGGGGTTGGGAGCCGATATTACCGTCGGCTCCTCGCACAATGGCGGGCGCGAGGTCGTCAGTTCTAACAGTGTCGGTAGCCAGGTAAACGCGGGGCACGATGCGATTCTCAACGCGTCGCGCGACATCAATGTCATTGGTAGTGGTATCAGTGCCGACAACAGTGTTTCGCTCGATGCCGGCCGCGATGTCAACGTGGTCGCCTCGATCGACAACCAGCGCAGCAACAGTTGGGAAACGGACAAAAGCGTCGGGATAAAACAAACCATCGATAGCAACGCTTTCACGACATTCGTTGGTAGCGAAACCATTCAACACGGCGTTAACAGCAAGGGCTACACGGCTGCGGGCAGTTCAATCGATGCAGGGATGAACATCAATGTAAACGCCGGTCGCGATATCAATCAGCAAGGTTCAGACCTCACGGCCGGGTACAACATCGGGCTCAAGGCAGATCGCGACATCAACATTGATGCCAAGGAAGAGGCCAGCGAAGTCACTATCCGTGACAGCATCAAGCGTAACGGCATCACCGTGACCACGGCCTACAACATCGGCAACACCATGGACGGTCTCAAAGGTACCGGCAAAGGTGAAGACGGTGTCAGCAAAGGCTCAAGCGTTCTGAAGTCGGTTGATACGCTGGATCAGTTTTTCAGCGGGCCCAAGTTTGACGGGCATATTGGTGCCTCCAGCGTCAGTTCCAGCAGTACGCAGAGTTCGGTGACACAGCGTCCGTCGACCCTCTCTGCGGGTAACGATGTCTCGCTTGATGCCGGGAACAACGTCAACGTCAGCGGTAGCCAGTTCAATGCCGGCCGTGACATCAACGTCAAAGGCAAGGACATTACCTTTGACGTGGCGCACGGCTCGGAAAGCAGCGACGGGCATTCGACTCAGAGCAAGGGTGGCCTGAAGGGTGGTACCACCGGTGGCTTCAAGCTGGGCGTGGGTGTCAGCAATGCCGGCACTGAAGACAAATCGACTCAGGGAACTTCGACGGCAACTCAACTCAATGCCGGCGGCAGCATCAACCTGGATGCCAAAAATGACCTGACCCTGATCGGCACCCGTGCGACCGCTGAGCGAGACATCTCCCTCAAGGCCGGCAACGATCTGAACATCCTCTCGGCGCAAAACGCCTATGAAAGTTCGCACGATCGGCGGAGCTGGGGCGCGGAGGGCGGCATCATCGCCGGCCAGGACGGCTTCGGGGTTTATGGCTCGGTCAACGTCGGTATCGGCGATCTGAATCGTGAAGGTGTAAAGCAGCAGGAAGCCTACCTGTACGCTGGCAACAAACTGAGCTTCGAAAGCGAGCGTGACACCACGATTGCCGGCGCCACGCTGCGCGGTGACGAAGTCATTGGCGATGTCGGTCGCAACCTGACCGTGTCCTCTGTGCCGAACACCGGCAAAGTCGAAGGCAAAGAGTTCGACGCCAGCCTGACTGTAGCGGTCAGTTTCGGCGCAACGGTCAGCGGCTCGTTGGGTTACGGCGAAACCAGCGGCAAAACCAATTGGGTCGACAACCAGACGGTTATCAGTGGCAAAAGCAAAGTCGATATCCGTACCGAAAAACATACGCAGCTTGATGGGGCGGTGATCAGCGCCGACAACGGCAACCTTAAACTCGACACCGATACCCTCGGCTATCGCAACATTACCGGCAAGGATAACGAGCACGGTTACTACCTCAACGTCAGCGGCAGTTACGGCGGTGGAGGTGGTTCCCAGGCCGACAAGCCCAACAAGGGCATGGAAGGCGAGAGCAAAAACAGCTGGGCGGTTGAGGGATACAAGTACGACAAGGAACGTCAGCAGACGCTGAACGCCACAGTGGGCGAAGGCCAGATTGTTGTGCGTAACGACAAGACCACCGGGCAGGACTCTACGGCGGGTCTCAATCGTGATGTGAATAAAGCGTATGAGATCACCAAGGATGAGGAGCATCGCACGACGCTGTACGCAAGCAGTTCCTCGATTGATGCCGTCAGCCATCCACTTGAGACGTTGGAGCGTTGGGGCGATAACGTCATTAACTTCAAGGAGAACATGCTGAAACAGGCGTTGGCCGGCGCCAGTTTTCTGCAAAACCTGAAGCAGGCAATCAATGCTCAGTTGGTGGATATCAGTGAGGTGTCTCCTTCACTTCGCCATGAACTTGGTGATGAACAGGCATTGGCGGTCACCAAGAATTTTGTTCGACAGGGAAAAAATCCTTCAGATATGGATTCCCTTGACCCCGAAGTGCTTGCTGGACTCAAGCGATTCGCAGACCTGGCAGCCGACTACGATAAAGAAATGGGAAGGGAGGTCGATCAGGGCAACATCGTCATCGAACCAAAGAACGACGGAAGTGGCGGGACTAACGTCGTCTATCTTGATACGAGCACAGTGAATGCAAAGGTCATCCCCATGGGGCAGGCGGCCCTTTCAGAACTGGGTGATCTGCTGGTGCTGGCCAATGCATTGCCGGCTGATAAACGTGATCAGCTTAAAACCGTTGCCATTGCAGCACAGGCTGTGATGGGGCCAATGAAATTCATGGTGAGCATGACAGCAAATGCTCTGATCAATGCTGCAGCAGGCAAAGAGGTTGAAGAGTTAAAAGACGGCGCAGCGATTAAGTTGGCAGCCTTCTTTACCGGTAAGTCAGAGGAAAGCCTGAGGAAGAGCAACGAGCTTGCGAAAGGGGAACATGAGAACGGCAACACCGCTAAGTATCCTCTAGAAGGTAATACCTACGTCGTTGCTTCGCGCTTCCTCATTGATGCTGCGCTTGGTGAGTTTAAGGCCTTGGGCGTCAAGGCGACTGGGCGAGTATTGACCATGACAGGTAAAGGAGGAGCGCCTTCTCCCCATACCCCCGTCATGAATCCTCCACGCAATGCCGCAAACCTGGCGGGCGGGCCGCTGGAGCGAGGCATCAAATTCAGTGGGCATTTCCCTAATGAAGGCGGGCCGAAAAGTGGGACGTTCTACCGGGCCAATAATCGAGGGGAGATCACCAGCTATGCGGTATACGATGCTGAGGGGCGGATCCTCAAGCGAGTCGATATCACCGGAAAGGCTCACGCTGGTGTTCCGACGCCACATGTTATTGAATATGGGCGCAATACGTTGCCCGATGGATCTATACGAGTTCAGTCTCCATCTACCAAGAATCCACCCAGGCCTATGAACCCGGAGGAAATGCCATGAAAATAGTCAACTCAGTACCTCCAGTTTCTGATGCTGTTAAATATGAAGCGTGGAAAAAACAATGGTCGGTGCAGGAAGGGCTTGATATTCATCTTTATATAAGTGATCAGTGCCATCCTGAGCAGATGTTGTTGTTTTCAAAAATTCTATTTCCGGATTTTGTCGTTATTGATGATGGGGTTTTTCTGGAGCGGAATTTCACCAAGGAAGTGTTTGATGATCGATGGCTTGAGGCAGCTGGTGATGTTTCGAAGGTCGAGCGGATTTTAAACTACGTGCATGTCTACGATATTTTTGGACAGTGCAATGAGCCTGTCTCGGAAAGCGTATTTCTTCAACTTTCTCACGTTATTGCATTTTCATGGGGAATGGTGCTAAGAGAAAAGTTTCCGGGTAAGAACTTCTGCGTGGAAGCGTCGAATTCGGAAGATGACTACGGACCGGTGATTACTTTTTTCAGTGTGGGAAATGGAAAAGATTGCGCGAGCCCAGAAGGGGGAGTGGTTGAATAAAAAGGATCGTTCGCTTTTTACCCCAGGCTGTTCAATGAAAATAGAGTGAAAGAGTCTCTTTCAAGGACAGTAATTAGCAGCGCGCGGCCATGGCCCGCCCTTTTTTGGTTCTTCACAGAATCCCGTGAAACACAGAAACAAGAACGCCGGTTTGGTTGATGATGTACATGCGAGCAAACATATCTAACAAGCAGCCTCTTACAAAAAAGGAGACAACCTACGTTTACAAAGTATTCTGAGAAACGTGGTCCTTCACCCATTTTTCCTCTGAAGGATCGGAGCTTGCTGACCTATTGGGTAACATCTAGGCGTGGCCGCCAGTTCGCTGGCTGATTTGTAGAGATTGAGGCACGTTTAGTGAGCGAAATTGATTTTTATACCGAGAGTGGGAAGTCGTTCGCTGGAGGCACTCCCGTTGATCTTCCCTATACGGTCGTAGAGGTTTTAGGAGACTGGTGAGGTTTCAGCTGTGACATTTAATCGATAGCAGAATCAAAAGATCGCAGCCTTCGGCAGCTCCTGCAGGGATATGCGTAGGACCTGCCAAAGCCTGCGATCTTTTGCTTTTACTTCGGATAAAGCGGCGGCAACCCACTATCACCCACCGGATCCTGCACCCGTTCCGCCGCCGGAATCGTGCGAATCGCCCGCCACAAATCCTCACCCTGCCAATGCTGGCCCGTCTCGCTGTACAGCGCACCATTAAGCCCATCCAGCGCATCCGACAACGGCACAAACCGCGCCGCCATGTCCGCCAGCGTTTCCGGCTGCTGACGCGCCCACGCATCCAGCGCCTGCCGGGTCGCTTGCGGGTCATTGGCCTGGCTCGCACGCTTGATGTCATCCATCAAGGTGCGCGGGCTCGGGCCGGTTTGTGCGGCGCGGTGGATTGCCGGTTGCCAGCGTGCGCGCCACCACAGGCCGAAGCCGAGCAGGGTGGTGCAGGCGAGGATCAGCGTGCTGAGTTTCCACCACCACAACACATCGTTATCGACCGTGCTCGGTTGCAGGCTACCGGTCGGGGTGTCGACTTGCAGGCTCGGGTTGTTGGCCACTTGCAGGGTGCGCGCTGGCAGGCTGGTGTGTTCCAGGTGATCTTCGAAGGTGTTCCACCACACCACATCGACCGTCGGTAAATCAATCGAGCCACTGCGGCTGGCCACCAGGGCTTCGCGTTCTTCGCGGCTGCCGGTCAGGCCACGGTCGCTGCTCTGGTTGTTCAGCACCGGTTGATCCGGGTAGCGGCGCAGCCCGTTGACTTCGGTGGCGGGCAGCGCCGGCAGTTGTGAACTGGCCAGGCCTTCGACTTTCAGCGTCAGGCTGCGTGTAAGGGAGTCGCCGACCTGTGTGTGCTCGGGCTCGGGATTCCAGCTTTCGCTCAGGCTCAGGCTGCGCGCTGGTAGCCATGGCGCATCGGTGGGGTAGGTCAGTGGCTTGGGTTTGACCGTCAGCGGAATCTGCGTGGAGCTGACCCGCAGCAGCTTGCCCGGTTTCGGCCCTTGCGCGGTCGCGTCCTGGGAGGGCTGAGTGTCGACCAGTGTCGCGCTGAACGTCTGTGGGGCGATGGTCAGCAAACCGCTGTGCTGCGGATAGATCGCGTAGCGCATCTCGATCACGCCGTGGCGCACGTCGTTGATGTCTTTCTCGTAGGTGCGGGTGTCGCCGAGTTGCTCGACCCGCGCATCGGCGAGTTGTAGCGGCGTAAGGCTGCTGTCGTCGTACAGCGACACCGAATGGTAGATGCGCAGGGTCAGGATCGCCTGGGCCTGCACGTAGACACTGGACTGGTCGAGGCTGGCCTCGATGAACACCGGATCAAGGCTGTTCTTGTCTTCGCGGGTATCGCTCTCGACCACTTGCACTGTGATGGGCTGGCTCTGTGCGTCACCCATTTGTAATGGCGGGATCACCACGCTGCCGTTCTCTTTCGGCAGCAGGGTGATGATCCAGCGCGTGGTCGCGCGGTCGGCGCCATTGAGCGTGTTGAGCTGGTTCACTTGCCGCGTGCCGCGCACTTCGAACTGTGTCTCCAGCGGCGTCAGGTCGGGTTTGCCGAACTGGGTGACATCGCTGGTTTCGAGGGTGAGCTCGACCGTCTCGCCGGAGTTCAGGCGACTGCGATCCACACTGGCCGTCAGCTCGGCCGCCTGGGCGGTGGCTGTGCAGATCAGCAGTGGCAGCAAGAGAGCGGTGAAGCGGGTCATCGAGTGTTTTCCTGATCCTGATGTTGTTGCTGTTCGTACCAGAATTTGCGTCGCAGCAGTTCGCCCGGGTCGTCCGGGATCTTGCCCAGCCATTGCTCCAGGGCTTGGCGTTGTTCGCCTTCGAGGTTGCCCTCGCCGGTGTGCAGCACCGGCACCTCATTCTGTTCTTCGTCCGGCTCGCTGCCTGGCACTTCATTGGGGCCCGGTTGCGGCGGGGTAGTCGGCGGCGGTTCGTTGGCCGACTCGGCGGGCTGGGCCTCGCTCTGAGTGTCACTTTTTACCGCCGGAGGTGGCGTGGTTGCTGGTGGCTCATCACCGGGGAGGTTTTGCTCCGACGGTCTGCTCTCCGGCTCGCTGGGTGGCGGCGTGTTCTTCTGCTTCAGCAGTTTTTCCACCAGCGCCTTGTTGGTCTGCGCCGGGCGCAAGTCCGGTTGCAACTCCAGCGCTTGTTCGTAGGCATCGATTGCTGCGTCCAGCTCACCGCTTTTCGCCAGCGCGTTGCCACGATTGTAGTGGGCGCGAGCATCACTGCCCTCGGCGAAACGCTGGGCGGCGCCACTGTAGTCGCCGGCCTCGTACAACGCCACCCCTTGCCACTGGTGATCGTCAAAATGTTGCGCCGCTTCGGCCGGGCGTTTCTGTTTGAGCAGGTGCAGGCCTTGCTGGTCGGGACGCAGCCAGAGGTCTTCGAAGTCAAAAGCGTAGCTCGGCTGCGGCAGGCAGAACAGCAGCGGCAGGCAGAACAACCAGCCGCGTCGCCCCGCACACGCGGCCAGCAACAACAGCGGCAACAGCAGCCAGTAACCCTGATCGGCCCAGGTATCCAGGCGCACGGTCTGGCCATCGTCGCGCAAACTGCGCGGGCCATTGAGCAGGCCAAGGGCGCCGAGATCAGCTTCGTCCAGTCGGGCAGGATGATACTCACCGCCGACACTGTTAAGGAACGCCGCAAGGCCCGGGCTGTCGAGTTGCGGTACGCGAATCGCACCCTGATCGTCCTTGAGGAAGCTGCCGTCCTCTTGGGCAATCGGTGCACCTTCGGCGGTACCGACGCCGAGCATCAACAGTTGCGCTGAATCACCGCTCAGAGCACGACGAATGCCCTGGCGTTCCTCTTCGCTGAGGGACGAGCCGATCAACAGAATTCGCCCCTGACCCAGCGCGCCTTGCTTGAGCAGGGCCAGCGCTTTGCTCACGGCGAGATCCGCTCGATGGCCGCTTTCCGGCATCAGCGACGGCTTGAGCGCATCGAGCAGATTGCGACTCGTCGCCAAGTCATCCGACAGCGGCACCAGCGTGTGCGCGCTGCCGGCGTAAACGACGATAGCGGTTTGCGCATCGCTGCGCGCTAGCAACAGGTCGAACAGCTTGCGCCGCGCCTGTTCCAGTCGCGTCGGCGGTGAATCGGTGGCGAGCATTTCCGGGGTCAGCTCCAGCACCACCACCAACGGGTCGGCGGGTTTCTGGCTGGTCTGTTCGACGCGCTCCCAACTCGGGCCGAGCAGCGCCAGAATCGTCAGCAACCACGCGACGCCAAGAGCGACCCACGGCAATTTACTTTCACGACCGTTACCGCCACTGAGCAGAGTGGCGTGAAACGCTGGCGGCAGAATCATCTGCCAGCGTCCGGCGCGCTTCTGGCGGTGCCAGAGCTGCCAGATCAACCAGCCGAGCAGTGGCAGTAGCAACAACCACCACGGGCGGAACCAGTGCGGCCAGAGGGCGATCATCGGCGCCTCCGCAGACGCAGGCGTTTGAGACGCTCGCGCCAGTCAGGCAGCGGACTTTGCAGATATAGCTGCTTGGTGAACAGGCGTTGCAACGGGTTGTCCGGCCACAATTCGCGGGCGACCAGTAACAAACTGAGCCACAGGGCCAGCGCCAGCGGCCATTGATACAAGGCTTGCGCCGGGCGTGCCTGAGTCGGTTGCTGGGTCACCGGCTCGAGCTGGTCGAGGGTTTCCTTGATCGCTTGCAGCTCTTTACCGTCGTGTGCGCGGAAATACTGGCCGCCGGTGACTTCGGCGATGGCTTTGAGTGAAGGCTCGTCAAGATCCAGGCTCGGATTGACCCCGAGCAAAGCGGTGGAACCGCTTTCTTCAGGGTTGGCACCGATGCCGATCGGGTAGATCTTCACGCCTTCGCTGGCGGCCAGTCTTGCGGCGGTCAGCGGATCGATTTCACCACCATTGTTGGCGCCGTCGGTGACCAGAATCAGCACGCGGCTCTGCGCTGGACGCATGCGCAGGCGCTTCAAGGCCAGACCGATGGCGTCGCCGATTGCGGTGTTCTTGCCGGCAATGCCGATCCGCGCTTCATCGAGCCAGACGCGCACGGTGTGGCGGTCGAAGGTCAGCGGCGCTTGCAAATAGGCCTGGCTGCCGAACAGGATCAGGCCTACGCGGTCGCCATCACGGCTTTCGAGAAAGTCGCCAAGCAGGTGCTGCACCAACGACAAGCGGCTGACGTCTTCGTCCTGCCATTGCATGTCGGGGAAATCCATCGAGCCGGACACGTCCACGGCGACCAGCAGATCACGACCGCTGGCGGCAATCGGCAACGGTTCGCCGAGCCATTGCGGACGCGCGGCGGCGGTCAACAGCAACAGCCACAGCAGCATGAACGGTGCTTGCTGGCGCCACGCCGGCAGGTTGGCCCGAGCACGGCGGCGGGCGAGACCTTCGAGGTCGGAGAGAAAGCTGACTTTAAGTGCTGGCTCGCCACTGTCGGCCACGGGTAGCACGAGGCGCATCAACCATGGGAGTGGGAACAGGACAAAAATCCACGGCCAGGCGAATTCAAACATGCTTGCGAATCCACGTGTCGACCGCTTGGGTCAGGCCGGCGATGGCCTTGTCGTCGAGTTTGCATTCCGGTTTGTAGGCGCCTTCGACCAACACCATCCAGCGCGTCAGGCCCGCCGCCGGGCAGCGGTTGTCGAGAAACGCCAGCCACTTGCGGCCATTGAGCGTGTGGCTCTGGCTATAGGGGTAGTGGTTGCGGCACAGGCGTTTGAGCAAACCGTTGAGTTGTTGCAGCCACGCCCCGGCCGGCGCGCCGTCGTAAGGTTTGGGCATCTGCGCCAGTTCAGCGAGGGCGGCGATGCGCACCGGATCAAGGGGCTGTTCGGCTCGCACGATCGGGCGTTTCTTGATCGGGATGAAACGGCGCAGACGCCATACCGCGAAACCGAGCAGCGGTAGCAATAGAAGCAGCAACCACCAGCCCGGTGCCGGCGGCCAGAAGGCTATCGGCGGGGGGGACATCAGTGGTTGCAGTTGTTCGAGGCCGTTCATCGACCTTTCCCCGGACGCTGCGGATTGAGGAACTCGCGCATCTGCTCGACCATTTCACTCCGCGTGCTCAATGGCATCAGCAGCACGCGCAGCTTTTGCGCTAGCAATTCCCAGCGGGCGATGCGTGCTTCGGCCTGGGCTCGATAGGTCTGGCGCAGGTCGAAGTTGAGGGTGTCGAGTTCCAGTTGCGCGCCACGCTCGGCAAATCTTAAAAGCCCGGCAGCGGGCAGGGCGTGGTCGAGCGGATCGGACAGCGGCAACATCAGCAGATCGCAATGACGCGAGAGCAGGCTCAGTTGCTGTTCGGCGCTGTCGGATAGTGCGCGCTCGTCGCAGATCACGATCACCAGACTGCCCGGGCGCAGCACCTCTCGGGCGCGACGCAGAGCGACACCCAAGGCGTCGCGATCCGGTTCACGCTCGGTGTGCAGCGATTGATTGACCTTCACCAGACGGTTGAGCAGTTGCAGCAGACTCTGTTTGCTGCGCCGTGGCTTGATTTCGTAATGCTCGTTATCGCCGAACACCAGCCCGCCGACCCTGTCGTTGTGACCGAGCGCGGCCCAGCCGATCAACGCCGCCACTTGCGCCGCCAACACCGATTTGAACATCAACCCGGAGCCGAAAAACAACCGCGTGCTTTGCTCGACCATGATGAAAATCGGCCGTTCGCGTTCTTCATGGAACAGCTTGGTGTGCGGTTCCTGGGTGCGCGCCGTCACGCGCCAATCGATGGTGCGCACGTCGTCGCCGGCCTGATAGACCCGCACCTGATCGAAGTCGACGCCACGACCACGGAATTTCGAGTGATGCAGGCCGATCAGCGGGCTGCGCTGGCTCGGCGTGGAAAACAGCTGCACTTCGCGCACACGGTGGCGCATCTCGATCAGCTCGGCGAGGCTGATGCGGATGCCCGGTTCGGACGGCAGAGGGGCGTTCATGGGGGTCAAGCGACGGCTACGACGTCGAGAATCCGCTGCACCACCCGATCCTGATCAATGCCGGCGGCTTCGGCCTCAAACGACAAAATGATGCGGTGACGCAACACGTCGAACAGCACCGCTTGAATATCTTCCGGGCTGACGAAATCGCGCCCGGCCAGCCAGGCGTGAGCGCGAGCGCAACGGTCGAGGGCGATCGAGCCACGCGGGCTGGCGCCGTAGGCGATCCACTCGGCCATCTCCGGGTCGAACTTGGCCGGCGTGCGCGTGGCCATGACCAGTTGCACCAGGTATTCCTCCACGGCGTCGGCCATGTACAGACCGAGGATTTCCTTGCGCGCGGCGAAGATCGCCTGCTGGCTGACCCTGCGCTCGGGCTTGGTCTCGCCGTTCAGTGCTTCGCCACGGGCCTGCTGGAGGATCCGGCGTTCAACGGCGGCATCGGGGAAACCAATCTTGACGTGCATCAGGAAGCGGTCGAGCTGCGCTTCCGGCAGCGGATAGGTGCCTTCCTGCTCGATCGGGTTCTGCGTGGCCATTACCAGAAACAGCGGCGATAGCTCGTAAGTGCTGCGTCCGACGCTGACCTGACGCTCGGCCATGGCCTCGAGCAAGGCCGATTGCACCTTGGCCGGGGCACGGTTGATTTCGTCCGCCAGCACCAGATTGTGGAAGATCGGGCCTTGCTGGAACACGAAACTGCCGGTTTCCGGGCGATAGATCTCGGTGCCGGTGATGTCGGCGGGCAACAGATCAGGGGTGAACTGAATGCGATGGAACTGGGCTTCGATGCCCTCGGCGAGCTCTTTGATCGCTTTGGTCTTGGCCAGACCCGGTGCGCCTTCGACCAGCATGTGGCCGTCGGCGAGCAGGGCGATGAGCAAACGCTCGATGAGTTTTTCCTGGCCGAGAATCT